>JAHJLF010000046.1 GCA_018821925.1 Candidatus Edwardsbacteria bacterium | reverse complement strand
TGACTGATGAAAAAGATGGCTGTCCTAGGGGCCGCCTTACTGCTGCTGATCTCCGGGATGTCCTTTGCCCAGGAGGCGGAGGCGATCATGGCGCAGGTCAGGGCCAGATACAAGGATGTCACCGATTTCAAGGCCGACCTGGAGCTGATCTCCTGCGCTTCGGCCACCGGCACCTGCCACCGCTTCGAGGGCAAGGTGGAGATGAAGCGCCCCAACAAACTGCGGATGGACATCAAGAAGCCGGAGACCCAGCAGATCATCTGCGACGGCAAGAATCTCTGGCTTTACCTGGAAAAGGACAAACAGGTGTTCCGGACCGACCTGGCCGAATCCAAGGATTTCCTGGTGCTGCTGAATCCGCTGGGCAAGTTGCTGACCGGGAAGGTCAAGAACGGCTGCAAGACCAACGGCAATTACCAGTGCTGGCTGGATATCCCGGAGTTCAAGGAGCTGTTCAAGGAGATCAAAGTGATCGTAGACAAGAAGACCTACGAGATCACCGGCATCGACGTGGTGGATGTCAACGACAACTCCAGCGAGTATCGCTTCACCAAGATCAAGACCAATTCCGGAATCAAGGACGACCGCTTCAATTTCGTGGTGCCCAAGAATGCCAAGCTGATAGACGCCAATTGATAAACTCCAGCGTTTAGCGGACAGGGTATAGCGGACAGATATAATTAGGTCAACTAAAATCTAATAACCAAAATCAAATAACTAATATGAGCCAAAGTTCATTCGATATCGTATCCAAGATAGACGCCCAGGAGATGAAGAACGCCGTGGTAATGGCCCAGAAGGAGATGACCGGGCGGTTCGATTTCAAGGGCGCCAACTGCCAGATGGATCTGGGCCCCGAGAAGATCACCCTGCTGGCCAGCGACGAGTTCAAGCGCAAGAGCATGCTGGATATCCTCTACGGCAAGATGGTCAAGCGTGGGCTGTCGGTCAAATGCCTGGAGCTGGGCCCGGTGGATACCGCCGCCAAGGGGATGATCCGCCAGGAGTTGAATCTGGTGCAGGGCATTCCCATGGACAAGGCCAAGGAGATGGTCAAGCGCATCAAGGCCAGCAGCATCAAGGTCCAGGCCCAGATACAGGACCAGCAGGTGCGGGTCACCGGTAAGGACAAGGACGACCTGCAGAAGGTGATCGCCCTGTTCCGGGAGGACGATCTGGGGCTGGCATTGCAGTACACCAATTACCGGACGACATAGACCGCCCCCGGCGGGGGCGACCTCACCCTTGATCCCTCCCCGAAACGGAGAGGGATTTTTGTATGCCCGTATACCGTAGGGGCGATTGGTCAATCGCCCTGACCTTTATAGCCGCACAATTGTCATTCCTGCGAAGGCAGGAATCCAGGTCTATTGAACCGCCAAGACGCCCCAGTTTTTTCGGGGTTCACGCATCTTATTTTTAACAGTGGTTCTTAAGAGCGCAAAGCTTTTTCTTTTATTTGTCTGCCGTGTCATTGCGAGAAGGGCATTGAAGTATCGCGGCGAAGCAATCTCAGGGCTTTTTGGCCACATAAGGCACAAAAGGCACAATTGTCATTCCTGCGAAGCCTGTCCTCGCGAAGGCGGGGAGCAGGAATCCAGTTTCATTCCTTACTTTCTCTTGTGACACCTCTCCCCAAACCCCTCTCCTAATGCCTTAGGAGAGGGTAGGGTGAGGTTGGAAGTCCTGGGGGCGGTCGAGCTGAAGTTCATTGACCCGAAAACAAAATGCCAGGATCTGTTAACTGTGGTATGTCTTTTATCCGATGTCCGATGCCGCCGATCGCCCCCATACCCCGGCCGATCATTTTGGTTCGCCCAAAACGACCGGCTTGGGTTGGCCGTTCGACAGCATTGTTGCTTTGTCACCCTGAGGGCACTGCCCGCCAGGCAAGTTGAACGGGTGACAATATTCAATGATCACACATTCAGCTAATTTTTTGCGTTGACATCAAGTAACGCCATGGTATAATATATCAGCTACCGAATATAATTAACTTGTATAGGCATAAAAATAACTATTTGACTTAGCAATATGGACAGACAAATGAGAAAATCCTGGGGCACGACTGGCCTACCCATTGATATTCAGCATATCGATAGGGACATCTATTACCTCCTCGTGCTTTACTCCGCGAGCAGACTGCTCGCCTTGGAGGAAACTGATGATTCCGAAACCATCCGTACTCTCCGTGACCAATTTGAGGCATCAGAGGCTACCAAGCAACTGATCTCTGTTGCCGTGTGCGTTAGGAACGGAATCGATGCTGGTCGCCCCGGTCCTGCTGAGTACCGCGAGCAACTACTCCAAAAAACCGTTGGCACACTCAAGCAGGATGGTCGGAAGGGGACGGAGCTTCGTTTCCAAGAAGCATGTCACAAGATTATCCATGCAACAGACCTTGAGTTTGTGACCCGCTCGGTCAAGGGCAAGACGTACATAACTCCAGGGGTAATCCTCTGGGGTGAACATAGGAAAGTTGAATGGGAGGCAAGAATCGACGTACTTGAGTTTGCAAGTCTCGCATACAGGCTCAACATGTAGTGCTGTAAAAAACGTTGGTAAATACTCACGAAGGTTGCGGATATCCTTCTGGCAAGTGTTTATCATCGCCGTTAGGTATAGATAAACCCCTAAAAAGGTGTTTACCTAAAGCCCGTCCAAAAATGGCCGGGCTCCTTCATTTCCCCCCTTGCATTTTCCCCCTCTATCTGCGATAATATTTCATTCATCTAACTGCAACTCAAATAATTTAAGTCTATGAAAAAGCCCACCCATCTCACCGTGGAATACGTGCTGGAGGTGCTCCTTAAAAAAGGGAAGATCACCCAGGACCAGTACAAGGACGTCCAGATTAAGGGAAACGCCCAGCGGGCCAAACTCCAGAAATATCAGGAGACCAACGCCAGCCGTAGGCAGTACCAGGCCGCCAACATCATCACTCCGGCCGAGATCATCTCCTCGTTCAACCTGCTGATACCCGACGGCAGCGGGCGCCTGCTGTCCGAGGACGACATCACCCGGGCCGTCGCCGAGGAGTCCGGCATGGAGTACAAAAAGATAGACCCCCTGAAGCTCCAGCTGGACGTGGTCACCTCGCACATCTCCAAGCCCTATGCCATGCGGCACCTGGTGGTGCCCATAGAGGAGAACAATACCCTGGTGACCCTGGCGGTGGTGGATCCCTATAACCTGGATCACATCGAGAGCCTGCAGATAGCCAAGAACATCAAGGTCAGCCTGGTGCTGGCCTCCAAGACCGATGTGCTGAAGATCATCCGGGAGTTCTACGGCTTTAGGGCTTCGGTCCAGGCGGCCGAGTCCGAGCGGATCACTTCCACCGAGCTGGGCAACCTGGAGCAGTACATCAAGCTGCGGGGCCAGGACGAGATCGAGGCCAACGACCAGCACATCACCAGCGCGGTGGAATACCTGATGCACTACGCCTTCGACCAGCGGGCCAGCGATATTCACATCGAGCCCAAGCGTGATAAATCCTACGTCCGCCTGCGGATCGACGGGGTGATGCACTACATCTACACCATCCCCCGGGCCCTGCACGCCCCGATATTATCCCGGATAAAGATCATGTCCCGGATGAACATCGCCGAGAAGCGGCGGCCCCAGGACGGCCGGATCAAGACCAACTACGGCGGCAAGGAGATGGAACTGAGGGTGTCAACCATTCCGGTGGCCTTTGGCGAGAAGGTGGTTATCCGCATCTTCGATCCCGAGGTGCTGATGCAGGACCTGGATCAGTTGGGCTTCTATCCCCGGGAATACCAGCTGTACAACGCATTCATTCACCGGCCCAACGGCATCATTCTGGTGACCGGGCCTACCGGATCGGGCAAGACCACCACCCTGTATTCCTCGCTGAAATCGCTGTCCTCCCCGGACGTCAACATCATCACCGTCGAAGACCCGATAGAAATGGTGATCGAGGAATTCAACCAGATAGGAGTTCAGCACACCGCCGGGGTATCGTTCGCCAACATCCTACCCTATATCCTGCGCCAGGACCCAGACATCATCATGGTGGGCGAGATCCGGGACAAGGAGACCGCCGATCACGCCATCCAGTCGGCCCTGACCGGGCACCTGGTGCTGACCACCCTGCACACCAACGACTCGCCTTCGGCCATCATCCGGCTGATGGACATAGGGATCCCCTACTACCTGATAGCCTCCACCGTGGTGGGAATTGTGGCCCAGCGGCTGGTGCGCAAGATCTGTCCCCATTGCCGCGCTATCCGGGAGGTGGCCCCGGACGATCCCGAGAACAAATTGCTGGATGAAAAAGTATCCAAGCTTTATTACGGCGAGGGTTGCAGCGAGTGCCGCAACACCGGCTACAAGGGGCGCACCGGCATCTTCGAGGTGATGGAGATGACCGAGAATATAAAGAACGCCCTAACCCGCACCGTCACCATCAACAAACTGCACAAGGCCATCGCCGCCGACGGCATGATGGATCTCAAGCAGGTGGCCCTGCGCAAGATGATAGAGGGGGTGACCACCTACGAAGAGGTCTATTCCGTCTCGGGATGAAACAAGGAGATTTTTAACCACAGAGGCTTTTATTCTTTACACTTTGGACTAACACAGTCATTGCGAGAGAACCCCCAGGCCTGACAAATGAAGCAATCTACTTTCCTTAACCGCGAAGACGCCAAGAATGCTAAGGCTTGTATTCTTTTACCGGCCATGCGTGTCATTGCGAGAAAGGCATCGAAGGATAACGACGAAGCAATCCCCGGGCCATTTGACCTCACCCCAGCCCTCTCCAAATAAATTTGGCGAGGGAGCAGTCATTGCGAGGTGGCCTCGAAGATTTTCAAACGAAGCAATCCGGTTTATTTGTCACCCTGAGATTGCTGCGTGCCCGATGGGTTGAATGGGTGATCATTGTCATCCAACAAACTGTTATGCCTCGAAGTGTACTCAGGATGACAAAATCGTTTTAACCACAAAGACACAAAGAACACCAAGGGTTTTTACTTTTATCTGATCCCCGTGTCATTCCTGCGTAAGCAGGAATCCATAAAATATTGATCTCTGCCGGTGTTTACCCCTGGATGCCTGCCTGCGCAGGCATGACAGTGACAGGAACGGCCTTGTCGGAAGAATTTTATATATGGATACAGGAGCATTATGGAAACATTGAAGAACCCGCTGAAACCCGAAGTTTACATCGAGCGTATTCGCCCCCGCGAGGAGGACATCCGCGGTCCGTATTTCCGGGACCAGACCGCCATTATCCATTCCATGCCCTTCCGGCGGCTGAAACACAAGACCCAGGTGTTCTTCTCCCCGGACAACGACCATGTCTGCACCCGGATGGAGCACACCCTGCACGTAGCCACCATCGCCTCGGCCATCTGTCGGGCCTTCGGCCTGGACGTGGACCTGGCTCAGGCCATCGCCTTTGGGCACGATCTGGGGCACGCTCCATTCGGCCACCGGGGCGAGGAGGTGCTGCAGGATCTGCTCAAAGAACAGGGCGGGTTCCATCATGAGCTGTACGCCCTGCGGGTGGTGGACAAGCTGGCCAACGACGGGGCCGGGCTCAACCTTACCTACGGGGTGCGGGACGGCATCATCTGTCACTGCGGCGAGAAATACGAAAAGGAGATCTCGCCCCGCTCGGATAAGGTGGCCCTGGAAGGCATCAAAAAGCTGGGAATATATCCGGCGTCATACGAGGGGGCCATAGTCCGGATGGCCGACAAGGTCTCCTATCTGGGCCGCGATCTGGAGGACGCCATCCGGGCCGGGCTGGTGGACGAGGACCAGGTGCCGACAGGGATCAAGCAGAAACTGGGGCGCAAGAACGGCGAGATCATCGACACCTTGGTTAAGGACATCATCACCCAGACCCAGCGCACCGGGGGCATCTCGCTGTCCGATGAAAACCACCAACTGATGAAGGCCCTGTACGATTTCAACATGAAGAACATCTACACCTCGCCGCCCCTGGAGGAATACGGGCTGTTCAGCGAGAAGATACTGCGGACCCTGTTTGAGGAATTGATCAGCGTCTACCAAAGATACGGGGAGGATCAGGAGCGTTACGACCACGACCCGGTGCCGCTGTTCCGGCGATTCGGGAGGCACCTGGACAAATACAGCGAGATATACCGGAAGGAGAAGACTCCGGCCCCGGTGATAGTGGGCGACTACATCGCCGGGATGACCGACGATTACGCCTTGAAGTGCATTCACGAGGTGTTCATCCCCGAGCCCCTGAAATTCGACATTCCCCGGGGGATGCATGAAGCTTAAAATTATATTTAAAATATTTGTATTGTTATTAATATTCGCAAACCTGGGGTGTGCGAAGAAGGAATATCACTTAAGCCATAAAATAAAAATTGCCACCAATGAATTTATCCCTGCGGCAGAGTTGATATTGGTGAAGGAATCGGATCATTTTATATATTACAATACTTTAGACGGGTCCGTATCGAATATACCGATCAGTAATGACAGCATAAAGTTTGGTGATTACAGCTATGGATTTTCAATATTTAGGGATTCTTTGATACTTGAAAATGATTCAATTAAATTGATTTGGGTTGTTAAAAAATAGTTCTATTTATAATCGATTTAAAATGAAACTTAACGACGATCATTTCTGTTTTGCCTGCGGGAAGAAAAATCCTGACGGCCTGCAAATAAAATTCACCTACCCCGAAGCCGGGCAATGCCGGGCGGAGTTCGTGCCCCCGGTAAAATTCCAGGGCTGGCAGGGGATACTGCACGGAGGCATCGTCTCCACGCTTTTGGACGAGGCTCTGGCCCACGCCGTAGGCGGGGCCGAGAGGGGCGGAGGCGGCAGCGGGGCGGTCACGGCCGAACTGAGCGTCAGGTTCAAGAAGCCGGTCAAGATAGGTGAGCCGGTAATCCTTGCCGGCCGGGTGGTCAGCGACAAGGGCCGTATGGTCGAGGCCGAGTCGGAGATAACAGACCAACAGGGGAATATCCTGGCCAGCGCCACCGGGAAACTGGTCCGGCCGGCCAAGAAGTGAGCCGATTAACCACAAAGGACACAAAGCTTGCCCTGAGCATGCCGAAGGAAACACAAAGCATTGTCATCCCGAGGAGACTTCGAGGTAACACAGGTTGAGGGATGGGTATCGTCACCCGTTCGGCTTGTCGTGCAGGTTGTTATACTCAGGGTGACAAAAAGTAATAATTAAATCTGATTGATATGAACAAGAGAATTTCCTTCTGCGGACTGGATTGCTTGGTTTGTCCGGCCTTTATTGCCAGGCAGAACGACGATCCCGAATTACGCCAGAAGACTGCCGACAGCTGGTCCAAGATCTACAACGCCGACATCAAGCCGGAGGATGTCTTTTGCGATGGCTGCACCTCCGAAGGGCCGGTGCTGTTTGCCCATTGCAGCAACTGTAAGATCAGAGAATGCGGTCGGGCCAAAAAACTGGAGAGCTGCGCCCACTGCCCGGAGTATCCCTGCTCCAGGCTGGAGGAATTCTTCGCTATGGTGCCGGAGGCCAGGCAGGTGCTGGATAATATACGAAAAACCCTGGGATGAAATACGACCTGGAATTCATCTCCGATGCCGAGATCTACCGGCAGGTGATCCTGCAGGAGATCCCCGCGGCCCAAAAATTCCTATGGATAGGCACTTCGGACCTGAAGGACCTTTATATTGACCAGGGGAAAAAGAAAGTCCCCTTTTTAAAACTTCTTTCCCAACTGATAGATGACAATGTATCCATTCGCCTGATCCACGCCAAGGAGCCGGGCCCCAACTTCCGAAAGGACTTTGACCGGTATCCCAACCTGATCGACGGCATGGAAAAACTGCTGTGCCCCCGGATACATTTCAAGTCGGTCATAGTGGACGGTAAATTTGCTTACAGTGGCAGCGCCAACCTGACCGGGGCGGGGATGGGCGCCAAGTCCGACGGCAAACGCAATTTTGAGTCGGGCATAATCACTAAGGATCCGGCCTTGGTGGGGCAGGTCATGAAACAGTTCGACGAACTGTGGATGGGACAGCATTGCTCCGGCTGCAAACGAAAGAAATATTGTTTTGAATACCGGGAAATGGAGTGAATTTTGACCAAAGCAAGTGTATCAAATAAAAAAGTCCATATCATCTCCTTGGGCTGTCCCAAGAACCGCGTCGACACTGAGGCCATGATGGGGCAACTAGCTCCAAAGGGATACTGCTTTACTAATGACATCAATAGCGCCGGGACGGTGATCGTCAACACCTGCGGGTTCCTGCAGGAGGCGGTGGAAGAGGGGCTGGTCGAGATATCGGCCTTGGCCCTGCAGAAGGAGAAACTGGGTTTTCGGCTGGTGGTCACCGGCTGTCTGGTCCAGAGGATGGGTCGTGATCTTTTGCGTCGGATCCCCCAAATAGACGCTTTGGTCGGGGTTCACGGTTATGAAAATATCCTGGCGGCGGTGGAAGGCGGTAAGAATAATTCCATTCCGGCCAATGCCTGCAATTATCCCGCGAAATTCTATCAAAACCGTCTGATCAGCACCGGGCCGGGCTGGACCTATCTGCGGATAGCCGATGGGTGTGATAACCGCTGCAGCTATTGCCTGATCCCGTCAATAAGGGGAAAATTCCGCAGCCGCCCGATCTCGGAGATCATCCGGGAGGCGAAAATATTGGCTGGGCGAGGGGTAAGAGAGATAAACCTGATCGCCCAGGACACCACCGCCTACGGTTCGGATATCTATGGCCGACGCAGTCTGCCGCGATTGCTGAAAGCGTTGTGCCGGATTGAGGACCTGAAATGGATTCGTATCCTCTACACTCACCCGGCCCATATCGACGATGAACTGGTCGACATCGTGGCCCGAGAGAAGAAGATCGTAAAATATCTGGATATCCCGCTGCAGCATATTTCCGACCGCATTCTCAAAAAAATGGGGCGGAAGGTAGCGAAGCAGAGAATAGTCGAACTGCTCCACAAACTACGGACGAAAATACCGGGGATAATTATACGGACCACTTTCATCGTCGGTTTCCCCGGAGAGATGAGGGCTGATTTCGGTGAATTGTATGATTTTGCCGGAGAGATGAAATTAGACAGGGTGGGGGTATTCGCATATTCCAACGAGCCCGGGACCAGATCCGCTAAAATGAAGGGGCAGGTCGATGAAAAAATCAAATCCGAGCGGCTGGACTCTTTGATGCGACTGCAAAGAAAAGTTTCCACCGCCAAGAATCGTTTGAGGTTAGGTCAAAATATTTCGGTTCTTATTGAGGGTGCGGCAATAAAAGGGAATAATGATGTTCCATTCAAGTCCGATTATCAATACTATGGCCGCAGTTATGCTGAGGCCCCGGAGATAGACGGCAAGATATACCTCCGCAGTTCCCGCCCCTTGGTTCCGGGCAGGATATACCAAGCCTCTATAGAGAAGGCTTGGGCATACGATCTGGGCGGCGTCATCATAAAATAATTTAAAAGATAAAAAGATGTTTCAGGGAATTATAATCTTTATTTTAGGCCTGTTGTTCGGCTCTTTCGCCAACGTCTGCATTTGGCGCATCCCCCGCAAGGAGGAGATAGTATTCACTCCTTCGCACTGCCCCAAATGCCTGAAAAGCATCAAATGGTACGATAATATCCCGGTATTAAGCTATCTGTTGTTGGGCCGGAAATGCCGCAGTTGCAAAGCCGAGATATCATGGCGCTATCCACTGGTGGAGCTATTGAGCGCGCTATTATTCCTGGGAGTTTATCTCAAATTCGGGGCCGATTGGAGATTGGCGGGGTACATCCCATTTGTTTGGGCCATGCTGGTGATCTCGGCCATAGACATTGAACATTACATCATCCCCGATGTCTTTTCCCTATCCGGCCTGGCTATGGGTATTTTATTGGCGGCACTGGCCACCTTTGGGGTCCCGGTGGATCTTACCGTGTTCAGCCGGGCGGATATTTTGTCGCAATGGCCCTTGGCGGACAGCGCCATCGGCGTGGTGCTGGGTGGTGGATTCCTTTGGCTGGCAGCTTGGCTGGGGGAAAAGGTGTTCAAACAGGAGGCCATGGGCGGTGGGGATATCAAACTGGCCGCCATGATAGGGGCCTTTTTAGGCTGGAAGGCCGTGTTGGTCAGCTTCTTTCTGGCTTTTCTGACTGGGTCGGTTATTGGCATCCTGCTGATCCTATTGGGCAGGGCTAAAAAGAATGAGGCCCCGGAAGGGATAAAGCCAAAGGCCATGGTTCCGTTCGGGCCTTTTTTAGCATTGGGTGGCGTACTGGCCCTTTTCTGGGGCAGAGAATTGCTGGGGTTTTATTTAAGGCTTTTCGGGCTGTAAAAATCAATCTAACCCCTTGACAAATAACCGAATTTAGATTATAGTTAATGTAAATTAAACGGAGCTTTTATAAGGATCTTAAAGTCAGTGACCCTGGTTTAAATTTTTAGTGCTTGGGGGTATTTGCCAACGTAAAGTTGATAAATATCACGTCTCGGCATATAAATATTTAAACGACACTGGCTTTTACTGTTATCTTAACTCCACAAAAGCCGGGTCTCTTAACGGGATACCGGTTTTTATTATTATTAAAAGTATGACAAAAAAGATCACATATAGCCTGATCCTAATGATAGCGGCCTGCGGTTTGCTCAATGCGGAGACCCGGTTGGTTTCGGCCGATGCATTCTCCGCCGTCATCGAATACACCATGGAACAGCCGGAGTTCAAGACCAATGCCGATGGTGAGCAGACCGTGTTTCTGCCCGGTTGCCAGGCGGCAGGGCAGCCCGGCGCGCCTGCAACCTTGGAGTCCTCGTTTAGCCTGGGTGTTCCGGAGGGAGTCCGGGTCAAGGTGCAGATATTGACGGTTGAATCGGAGGATATCCGCAATTTTCTCCTGGCACCGATCCCCGCACTGGTATCATCGGAGCAGCCCGGCTTGGGCTCATACAGGTATGCTAAGAATCCTTCACACTATGGCAAGGCGGGTATGCTGCCCGGGACAATTGCCAGCCTGGCATCGGTAGAAAGGCTGCGGCAGTATAATATCGCCGGAGTGAAGATGATTCCGGTCCAATACGACCCTTTAGCGGGCGTATTAAGGCTGAACAAAAGAATAACGGTCCAGGTCAGCTGGGATATCGCCGGGCGAGAGAACGATTCCCGGCCGGATCCGGCTTTTGCCCCGGTGTTCTCAAAACTGCTGGTCAATTACCCCCAGTGCCGCAATTGGAAGGTTTCTGAAAAAACCTCCAAAGCAAAAGCGGTCGACCCGTTTGACGGGCATTCCGTATGGTATAAATTGTCGGTGTTGCAGGAGGGCATCTACCGCCTGGATTATGATTATCTGCTGCGCAACGGAATTGATCCGGCGGTCATCGATCCCCGGACCATCAAGATCTTCTCCGGCGGCTCGGCGGCCCTTCCCAAGGACCGAAATATCGTGGTGCCGGATACCATGAAGCAGATAGCAATATGGATCAAGGGGCAGGAGGACGGCCGGTTCGACCAGGGCGATCATATAATATTCTACGGGCAGGATCTTTCCGGCTGGGATAAGAACTCAAAATTAACAACCCCGCAATTCTTTAATCCATACGCCGACACCAATTGTTACTGGCTGACCTGGGGCGGCGACAACGGCCGGCGGATGCCGGCCAGGAATTGTGAACCAAGCCCGGAAAACCTGCAGCCGTTACAGTCGTTCACCGATACCCTGCATTTTGAACAGGACAAGTTCAATCCCTTCAACTCGGGAGAATTCTACTATTGGGCGAATATGAGGAGGGCTTCCTCGGAAAGCTCTAAAAGATATAATTACGAGATCAATGTTCCTTATCCGGCCAACAGCCAGGCAAATGTTTATTTAACCGTTCATGCCGGGATCAATTCCAAACATAGGATTAAATGGGGTTTGAACGGCATTGCTGCAAAAGAACTGTTTTGGACTGGTGGTCCGGAGTTGCTGTCACAATATGAGATAACTGATAGCTTATTAGTTGCGAATCTATCAACCGCAAGCAACATCTTGAATGTGGAACTTATCAAGGAAAACGCCGACAGCATTGATGCGATCTATTTGAATTGGGTGGAAATCATATATTACCATAAATACCAAGCATACAAGGGGGCGTTGAAATTTAGAGCTGATTCAACGGGCCAAATTGTTAATCGATTCTACCTGACCGGGCTCAATTCCGACACCTGTCTTTTATTGGATATCTCAAACCCTGAAGCCCCTAACCATCTTTTGTCATCAAATACATATCCGGCCTATGTCCGGTTCGATGACGGTTGGAAAAGGGGCAACAGGTATTTTGCCGCCGCTCCTTCGGCTTGGTTTAAACCGGCCAGGATGGAGGCGTATAATCCAAACCGCTTAAGGGAATTGTGCGCCGACGTCAAATATCTGATGATCGTGGCCGACCAGCTTTGGGCCCAAGCTCAGGTCCTATTGGCTCATCATGTGGGAAACCCTGAGAAGCAGCCGGCCCGGGCGGTAAAACTATCCTGGATAAACAACGAATTCGGGTTCGGGGTAAACGACCCGGCGGCCATCCGTAATTTTCTTAAATATATTTATACGAATTCCGGCGGCACCAGCCCGGTCTGGTGTGTCCTTTTCGGAAATGGCAATTATGACTACCGGCACATTGATCGTTCTATAGCTAATACCAACCTTGTGCCGACCCACCAGGAGGATAGGTTGAATTTTGTCCTGGAAGAATATCAATTCCATTCTTATGATGACTGGTATGCCTATTTTACCACCGGCCTGTATCCCCAATTCTCCATCGCCCGCCTGCCGGCGGCCAATAGCGAGGAGGCTTGGTCGGTGGTTAACAAAACCATAAACTACGATTCGCCCAAAACCCTAGCATCCTGGAGGTCCCAGACGATATTGGTGGCTGATGATCTTACACCCGACGGCTCCACCCATATGAATGCTGCAGAGAATTTGTATTATAAAACACCTGGATGTTATATTGCCGAAAAGGTTTACGGTGTTCAGTACGACCTGGATAGCAACCATCACAAGCCGGGTGCCAGGTCAGACCTGATAAAATATTGGAACGGGGGAGCAGGGATCGTGAATTTCGTGGGGCATGGGGCCTGGTGGACCTGGGGCCATGAATGGTATTTCCGTGATACCGATGTGTCGTACCTGGCCAACGGCAGTAAATTACCCCTGGTAATAACTGCTTCCTGCGGCGTCTCCCGTTTTGACAATCCTTATTATAAGTGCATCAATTCCCTGGTGGTCACCAAAGCCTCCGGCGGGGCCATAGCCTCCTTTGGCAGCACCAGAGAGGGTTATGGGACAGCCAATAATAATCTGAACTATAATCTGTATAGCTCTTTGTTTGATTCTCTCCTGGATATGGGGCGGTCGGTGTGGGTCGCCAAGATAGCCAGCAACAATCCATCCAATAACCAGTGTTACACCCTGCTGGGCGACCCCGGAATAAAATTCAGCCAGCCCCAGAACCCAATTGATATCATCATAAGTTCCGACACCCTTTACAATCAGGGGCGTTACAATATAAGCGGAGTGGTGGAAGCTTCCAGTAATTTCTCGGGCAGGGTAATGCTGGAACTGAGGGATATCCCCCACTTAAATACTGATTTTAACTATCTGCTTCCCGGGAATATTATTTTTCGGGGGGAATTCCCGGTAGCCAATGACAGCTTTCAAATGATCGTCAATATACCCGACCAGCTCCATATCGGTCCGGTTTCGGGGGCCAAGGTCCGGGCCTATGCCTGGAATTCATCGGTGGATGCCGCCGGAGTTACCGCCGACACCATCTGGATCGGCGGGATAGATCCGGATCCCGATACCACTTATCAGGATACATCCGCTCCGAAGATAGCAGTATACGCCGGGGGGCTGGCCTTAAAGCAGGACGATTACCTGCCCAGCCAGTCCAAATTCCGGGTGGAGATATCAGACCGAAGCGGCATTAACATTGCCCCCGGCGTCTCCAAATACGGCGAGATAAAATTCACCATTATAAAAGATGGAAAACAACTGGTCTCCACCGATATCGCCAAGGATTTTATCTACAGCCTTTCCAACGACACCCTGACATCCGGCGCGGCGGATTATGCCTATAATTTTTCATCCAGCGGCAAGTATACCGTCAGGGTGGAAGCCTATGATACCAGACTGAGGAAAGGGCTGTGGGAAAATGCGGTCAATGTGGAGACCGATCTGAAGGTGTCCTCGATCTACAATTTCCCCAATCCATTAAAGGATGACACCTATTTCACCTTCATGCTTTCCCAGCCGGGCGATGTGGCCATCAGAATATTCACCGTGGCCGGGAACCTGATCCGGGAGATCCTAGCCAACAGCCTGAATGCCGGTTATAACCAGGTGTATTGGAACGGAAGGGATGACAAGGGAAGCATCCCGGCCAACGGGGTGTATCTCTATAAAGTAACCGCCCGGGATGACGGCCTGGAAAATTCCGGGTTCGGAAAATTAGTGATAATGCGTTAAATAGAATAAGATTAATTTTAGGGGAGTTCATTCAATGTTGTTTAAAAGACCATCCAGGATCATTATGCTGCTGGCCGTGATGCTCATCGCTTTGGCATCCGGCACGGCTTACGCCATATCCGAGGGCGGGGCCATCTTCCTTTTGATCCGTCCCGGGGCCAGGCCCAGCGGCATGGGCAGCGCCTTCGCCGCCATCTCCGATGATGCCACCGCTACCTATTTCAACCCGGCCGGGCTGGCATTTTTGATGCCGGATGTGGTCCAGTATTTCCAGGAGGACGATATCAAGGATTGGGCGGTTTTGGTGTCCAACCTGCAGGATAAGGATGCTTTCTATCTATTCCAGCAACAGGACCTGCTTGATCCCGCCTCCATCATCCTGAATGCCAGGCAATCGCCCATGCTGACTGTGGCGGATATTACGAATTGGAACAAGTTTCGCGAATTGCTGGTTGATTCCACCAGAGACAGCCGGGCATACCGGCTGATATCCGGGTGGCTGGACAGCACCGCCCGGGCCGCCATTCTCAAGTCCGACAGCATGATGACCCTGCAGGATAAATGGGCGATATTGCACAGCATCAACCGGAACCTGTCGGCGGGCTCCGCCATCTGCCGCCAGTCGGCATTGGACGGCATTGAAATACCGCCATCGGCCAAGACCCTTGTGCAATCCGGCAAATACGACCGGGACAGCAAAGAATTTACCGCCGGAGATTTTTTAAACCCTGAAGCCCTGGTACAGAAACTGGCGGCAGCCGATGATCCCCTGTCCAGATATCTGTGGGGCAGATTTGCTTCACGCAGCAGGACCGTTCTGAAAAGCGGTTTACCAGCTGATTCGGCGGCCACTGTTCTGGCTGTGGAATTTAGCAAAATAATCAAGGGGAGAATTTACCAATCTGCCAGATTAGCTAACGTAGTGTTATCTGATGCCCTGAAAGAAAAATCAGCGGCCAGCCTCAAAGGTGAAGCACTGGCTTTGTTCAATATGCAACTATTGGAGGCCGCCTGTCCCCGACAGATATCCCTGACGGTCGATTATCAGAAGATAGGGGAGCAGAACGGGCTGAAATTGAACCGGCTTTTATGGGAGGCTTATCTGCCTTCCTCGATCAAGCCCTACGATGACAGGGTCAAAAACGACTCGCTCTCTTTGTATTTCCTCGATAAGATGAACGAGCCGGGCTGGGAATCCTTGAAGAAATATCACGGCCAGGAGGCAATGACCCCGGAGGAGGAGACCGGCGTTCTTGAATTCCTGAACGCGGTCATCAACGGCTATGAAACCGGTGAAGCCGGTCAGAAGGATAATCTGCCGGCGCTCAAAGCAAAACGGACGGCCATGGAAAGCCTGTTCCCGTCTGATCTGGCCTCATACCAGAAAAAAATACAGGCCTCGTCCCAAATGCATATCAGAAGTCTGCTGGCTCCGGAATTCAGGGTCATTTGCGACAAATATCGGACCAACAAGGCTGTCAGCCGGGAGGACAAGGAATCGTTGTTGGGAGGGCTGAACCAGCTGCTGGCCAACCGGGCTTTATATAAAGCCGAATATTTTAAAAATGAAAACCTGGATCCGGCGGCCATCGGCTACATCCAGGAGGGGATCGAGTACCTGAGCATTGAAGATCTTACCGCATTGAACCGGAAGCTGCTGGAATCGGCCATGCCCGGTTCACTGAAAAGAATAATTGAGCCCACTCCGCATTACGCCACCATGATGCATTCCCCTTGGCTTTCCGAGATCTGGAGCGATGTGGGGGATATGTATTATGAGTTCATCGCCTATGCCCAGCCGGTAAAGGATTGGGGGGTTTTCGGCGGGAACGTGGTCTTTCTTTCGGAAGGGACCAACCAGCGGATAGATGAGAATGAACAGGTGCTGGGGACCTTCTCCAGCTATGAATTCTCGCCCACTCTTACCTATGCCAACAAAATATACAGCAACCTGGCCGGAGGCATCAACCTGAAGCTGATCTACTCGCATCTGGCACCCTTTGGGGCTCCGGGCGAGCAGGGAAAAGGGATCGCCACCACCTGGGCGGTGGACCTGGGCCTGCTTTATCGCGGGCCGTTTGAGGGCCTGGCCCTGGGCCTGAATGTCCAGAACATCGGCCCCAAACTTACCTATATCGATGCCCAGGAGGCCGATCCACTGTCCCGCAACGTCAGGGTTGGCACCGCTTACGATATCCTGGACGGCAAGTATTCCAAGATGACCGCTGCCTGGGATTTCACCAAGACCATCGTTGACCTTTCACCAGACCGCCCATGGAAGGAGGAGCTCCAGGATGTGGTCCACCACCTGGGAATGGAATACTGGTATCTGGGCCCGGCCAGCCTGGCCCTGCGGGCCGGATATGTGTTGGACGAAGTTGGGCACATCAAAGGCCCCACCTACGGTGCCGGGGTGGGATTCCGCAAGATACAATTTGACTTTGCCATGGAGCCGGGCGGCGATCTGCAGAATTTCAACAAAAAATTCTCGCTGTCGGCAGTATTTTAACAGACATTCAAACCTATGAATCGGGGGAGGCGTTTTGAGGTTATCATTTAATAATATGATCGGATTGGTGGCCATTACAGTATTGCTTGCTAGCAGATTGCACGGCGATGATCTGAAGAATTTGAAGGCGACCTGGAAAAGTTCCATGTCCATTGCCGAACAGATAAAACAGCAGCCCAAGGGCTACCGGGACGCCGTTTCCACCCGCAATATCCTGGGAGGGATCCGGGCCGCCAAGGTAAAAAAAGGCATCAAGGCAGCCACTCCCGACACCATCCGGGTGCTGGTGATCAAAGCCCAGTTCCAGCTGGATAGCGACATCAACACCACCGGCAACGGGCATTTTGACTATGCCGGCAACGGGGAGCCGATCTACACCAACAACGATCCGGCCCAGGGGCACAACCTGTATTACGAGCCGCCTCACGACAGCACCTATATCCATAACCAGATGCTGGCCATGCACAACTACTACTGGGCGGTCTCCTATGGAAAACTCTATATTGAGTTCGAGCAGTTTCCCAAGGGAGATACCGCCGACTATACCCTGCCGCACCAGATGTCTTTCTACAGCGACTTCTATAATAACTGGGACAACTGGGGAGCCGGACTGTATTTCCTATTCAGGGATGCCATAGCCGCGGCAGATAACGACCCGCTGAATATATCCTTCCGTGATTATCAATCATTTATGATCGTTCATGCCGGCTCCTGCTGGCAGACCGATCCTTGGGGGGCCGATATCCCCTCGGTGTTCATCTCTTTGGGCGACCAGCCGCTGATCGCCAATGCCGGGGCCGATACCATCTACGATGGGATCCTGGACGCCGCCACCCAGAGCCAGGACGGCATGGTGCTGGGCTCCCAGGGGGAGTTTGCCCACGAATTCGGCCACCAGCTGGGACTGCCCGACCTTTATGATTACACCTACGAGTCGGCCGGGCTGGGGGAGTGGGAGTTGATGTCCTGGGGCTCATTCAACATGAACGCCTATGTCCCGCCGCATCTTTCGGCCTGGTGCAAGGTATTTCTGGGCTGGGCCGAACCCATAGAGCTTAAGCCGGGGGACGACTTCGAACAGGTTTTCGCCTGGGTGGCCAAGGATCCCAAAGCCATCGTCAAGATCCCGATCAATTCCCACGAATATTATCTGATAGAGAACCGCCGGGCCTGGGCCAACCCCGACGATGCTGTAGATTTTTCCGATTCCCTGATCTACGGCTACGGTTCGGATCACAGTGCGGTGCGGACCTGGCGCAACGGGGTGCTGGTGAAGGTTGACGATTACGACATGTCGTTGCCCTTCGACCTGAACAAAGGGGGTCTTCTGGTTTATCATGTGGATGAAGACTTGATCCGACAGCGCTGGGATGATAACAGCCTGATGACCGGCAATGTCAAGGCCATCTATATGCTGGAGGCCGACCATATCCAGGATCTGCGGCACTGGGTCAGCTCGCCGTATTCCACCATCGCCAGCCCCTACGATGCCTATTTCAGGGGCAATAACGACCGGCTGGATGACGCCAGCAACCCAGCCACTCTGGCCAACGACGGCTCGTCCACCCATATCTCCATCTATAACATCTCACTTCCGGGGGATACCATGAAAGCCCGGGTGAAGGTGGGCTGGGCGGTGCCGGGCTTCCCGGCAGTGCTGGGGGATACGGTGGACTGGAACAGCGTTAATTATATAACAATGTATCCCGGCACCGATTCATCCTATAAAGCGGTGTTGGTTGCCGGTGTGTTGGGCAGATTGTATGCCTGGAAGGCTGACGGCTCCGGGTTGTTCAACCGGGATACGGTTTTGGTGCTGGCGGGCAACGACACGGTCCAGGTCCGGGCCGAGATCGCCCGGGTCAAGGACGGCAGTTATATATATTCCTCGCCGGCGGTGGCCGATATAAATCTGGACGGGGTGCAGGAGGTATTCATTACCTCGTCTTATTCCATGACCGAGGGGCAGATATCCGGGTTCAGCCTGATCCCCCAGCCGGACACGGTGCTTTCGGACAATGGAAACCCTTACGTTATCTACCACGCCACGCTAATGTCAGGATTTCCGGTCAATGTTACCGGGCCCATATATTCCTCAGTGACTCTGGGCGATGTCACCGGCGATGACACCATGGAGGTGATTGCGGCCGGCGAGGATATGAAATTGCATGTTTGGGACCATCAAGGGAATATTCTATCGGGCTTTCCCTATGATCTGAAAATGGAAACCCGCTCCACTCCGGCTTTGGCCGAATTGGATGCCTCGTCGCCGGGGAAGGAGATCATCGTTCTTTCCGGCGACAGCCGGGTGTTCGTTTTTAAAGGGAATGGAGAGTTGGTGGCGGGATTCCCGGCATTGCAACCCTGGGCCGATGTGGTCAGCTCCTCGCCGGCGGTAGGCGATATTGACCGGGACGGAAATCCGGAGATCGTATGCTGTACCAACAAGGGCATCTATGTGATAGATAAGGCCGGTAAGCTTTTGAAGGGCTGGCCGGTAAGCTATAGTGGGATCGCCCTGTCTTCTCCGGCCCTGGGCGATATTGACGGGGACGGATATCTGGAGATCGCCTTGGCGGTGGACAATAAACTTCACGTCTACAACTACAACGGCACCCTGGTGGAGGGATTCCCGGTGGTTGTTTCGGCATCGCAATTAGTGCAGTCCTCTCCGATAATGGCCGATGTGGACGGGGACCGCCTGCCGGAGATCGTGATCGGCTCCCCGGACAACTCGTTGATGGCCTTCAACAATGACGGCACCGATGCGGCCGGCTTCCCTTTGACCATCGGTGGCCGTACCTATTCCACACCGTTGGCGTTTGATCTGGACGGAGATACCACCGGCACCGAACTGGCCATCGGCTGCGATGACGGAAGGCTGTATGTCTGGAGCCTTCCGTCAGCTTTTTCCAGCAGGACCAGCCACTGGACCGGGTTCCATAACGACCAGGCCAACTCCGGATATTTGAATTGGGATCTTTCCCAGCATCCGCTGAAGAGTTCGGATAAACTGCTGGCCAATGCTTATGTGTATCCCAATCCGGCCCGGGGGAATTCCGCCAAAATACGATTCTCCTTGAACACTCAAGCCAACGTGAATATAAAAGTTTTCAACCTGGCCGGCGACCTGGTCCAGGATTTCAGCCAGCCGGGATTTGCCGGAACAGAGAACGAAATATTATGGCAGCTTGGCAACCTGGCCTTCGGGGTCTACTTGATCCGGCTGGAGGCTGTATCCACTAACGATACCCAATACCAGATATTGAAAGCGGCGGTGATAAGATGATTAAGTATTTTATCTATACATTTATGATGGCGGCATTTCTATCCGGCAGCCTGTTGGCGGTGGAAAGCGCGGTGGAAGAAAAGGGACCCAGCGCTGATAGCACTCACATCAATGTGGATGAGATCACGCCTTCAGCCGTATCCCTTCCGGTGGATTCTAACACCAAAACTGAAAAAATAAGAGTCCCGAAAAAATCCCTTAAAAAGGCTTTCTTCATGTCTCTGATCCTTCCGGGAGCCGGCGAGTATTACGCCGGGGCCAAGACCCAGGCCAAGGCTTTTCTGGGGGCCGAGGCCATGATCTGGTCATTCGCCGCCTTTTCCAAATTTCAGGGGGAGATGTGGAAGCGGGATTACCGCAATTTTGCCGCCCAGCAGGCCGGGGCCAACCCGGAACAGACCGAGGATATCTACTACCAGAATATCTACGAATACCCCAGCAGTTACTGGTACAACGAGGACATCTGGGCCGAGGCCCGGATGATCTACCCCGATGACCCCCAGGCTCAGGAGACCTATGTGACCGGACTGCTATACGGGTCCCCCGATGACTGGGCCTGGCAGACGCAAACTGATTGGTATCAATACCGGGGCTTGAGGGTCAAGAGCCAGGAATCTTTGCACCGGATAAGCTATTCTTACGGGGCGGCCATTTTAAACCACCTTCTTTCAGCGGTCAATGCCGCCCGATTGACCAAGCGATACAACAAGAACCGGCTGAAGAGGGCGGAGCTTGAGGAGAGCTGGCAGCTTAAGTTCCTAACCACCCGCAATTGCGATATCGGGGTGGCTCTGGGAAAAAGTTTTTAAATACAGTGATAAGCCGAAAAATCCTCCTGCCCTGTGGATGCAGCCTCGGAGGATTTTTCAATTATTGGGGATCGAATATAATGAAGTTTAAAAGGTATCTGCTGATTTCCAGCCTGGCGATCCTTTCCTGCACCGCCTACATTGACCCGCCAAGGCCCTCGATCAGGATGAATGAAAGATCGGTTGATATCGCATTGCGTTATCCCCTCCAGATCTTGTCGGAAGTTTCCTCTCTGGCCGCCGACCGTTCGGGCAATGCCTGTTATACCCAGGCTGCCGGCTGGGTTCTGGCCTCGGCCGGCTGGGACGGAACGGAGCTTTTTCGTACAGATCTGTCCCGGCCCAGGGATGTTCTTATAACCGGCGGAGCGGATTGTTATTGGCTGCTGAATAACCTGGATCGGAAAATAAAATGCTTCGACCGGAAAGGACAGCAGTTATCCGAAGCGGGCTTTTCCGGCATTTCGGCCTCGACCGGCGCCGCCACCATCACCGGTGACATTTATCTGCTGGACGGCATCAATGCCCAGGTCAAGGTGGTTGACCGCTCAGGATATGAACTGCGGAGCTTTCGCATCGAGATGTCCGGCGGGGGCGTGTTCCGTCCGGGCTCGATCACGATTGATGTCTCAAGGAACATTATGGCCCTGGCTGATTCGCGCAGCGGGATAATCATGTTCTATAATCTTTACGGCGCCAGGCACAGCTCAATACATATACCGGTTGGGAACCACCCTCAGGCGGTGGGCTTCGATTACCTGGGACGGCTGTGGATATGCCAGCCGGAACAGGGGATGGTCGGGGTGTATGTTTATGAAAGGGATCAGTGGGTCAAACAGATGGGGGTTCCCTTCCAGAAGCCATATGCCGTAGCCCTGAGCCCGTTCGGCAGCGGAGTTGTCGCCGAGGATGGAAATCTGGCCTTTGTCAAGTTCTAGGGGCTATGCGGACCAGCGTGGCCATAACAATTATTGCCCTGGGCCTATGGTTCGGTTATTCTGGAGCGGAGAGCATCTCCCCGATCCGGAAAAGCATTATGATCGCAGGCGACCCCGCTGTGAATGAATACCGGCTGGGGGCGCCCTTCGTTTTTCTCGGCAGCGACAGCGTCCTGCTGGGTGAGAGGCGCCTGTTGCGCAATCTGGATTACGCCATTGATTACAACCAGGGAACTATCTATCTGGCATTGCCCCTGGCCTGGGGGGATACTCTTACTATCTATTTTTCGGCCCTGCCTCTGCAGATACCGCCTCAGAGACAGTATCTGCAATTATTTCCCGATACTTTTAAACTGGTTTCTTTGCCGGCCTCGAGCCAGCAGGCCGGATCCGACAGCCTGAGCCAATGGCTGCAGGCCAGGGACGGACAACTGAGGTTCGGCGGCAGCAAATCCGTGGGAATAAGCCTGGGCAGCGGGAGGGACCTGTCACTGGACCAGTCCCTGAACGTCAGGGTCAACGGACGCCTGGGGGAGAACCTGGAGGTCAACGCCATGCTGTCCGACCAGGGAATGCCGGTCAGCGGCAGCACCCAGGAACTGAGCCAGATAGATAAGATATTCATCCGGGCCAACTCCTCCAACTGGTCGGCAGTGGTGGGGGATTACGACCTGTCATATCACCGCCAGGAACTGCTTAATGTCCAGCGCCAGTTGCAGGGGCTGGATGCGGCCTTCTCCTACCGGTCAAACTCCCTGGGATTTTCGGTGTCCAGCGCCAAAGGGAAGCCGGGATATGTCCGCTTCTCTGGCCGGGACGGGGTTCAGGGGCCCTACCAGCTTACCGTTCCGGAAGGGGCCAATGCTTTCCGGGTGCTGGCCAACAGCGACCGGATTTGGCTGGACGGGACGCTGCTGCAACGGGGGAGTGACCGCGACTATACCATAGACTATGATAAGGGCCAGATATTGTTCACCCCGCGCCGGATGATCACCGACGATTCCAGGATCACCGCCGAGTTCGAATATTCACTGGAGAGCTTTTCCCGGAACCTGTATTTTGTCAGCAACGACCTGTATGCCGGAAAGAACCTGCTGATAAGCAGCGCCTATTACCAGGAATCCGATGATCCCAAACAGCCGTCAGCCGGGGAGATGAACGATGTATGGAGATCGGTGCTGGAAGAGGCCGGGGACGACACCACAAAACTTTGGGGCGACGGAGGGTCTCTGGCCGACAGCGGCAACGGCGACTACGATAAACCGGACTCCGTCTACTTATATGCCGGAAGGGGTTTGGGCCGATATGCCGTATCCTTTACCTGGATGGGCTCGGGGAAAGGTGATTACGTTTATGACAGTGTCTTGGGGGCTTTTGTATATGCCGGTGCGGGGAAAGGAGAATACGCGGCCCTGAAAAGATATCCCCGTCCGGAAGAATTCCGGTCGCTGGGCCTGCAGTTAAAAACCCTTTGGGGAGGCGGCCGGCTGGCTGTCAACGGGGCCAGGACCTGGAAGGATCTGAACACCCTGTCATCGCTGGATGACGGCGATAATGCCGGCGACGGCGGCAAGTATGATCTGCTCTGGCGCCGGGACACCCTGGACTGGGGCGGCTTCGAAGTGTCCGGCCGGGGCATATCGTATGGCAGCGATTTCCGTTCGGAGCTGGGCCTTGCCGAGGGCGATTTCGAGAGCCGCTGGGGGCTGGGGGGCTGGACCGGCCTCAAAAGGCATGATCCCATGGAGGGGCAGCGTTCCCAGGAATATAAGGCCGGCTACTGGCCGGCCGGATATCTTAAGGTCGGCGGAGGCTGGGGGCGGCTCAATCTCAGGGATGGGTTGTGGCTGCGCAAGTACCAGGGGTCCTCCAGCTTCAAGCCTTGGCCGGCCCTGACCGTCTCCTACAATTACCGTAAGACCCTGCTGGGCCGGGCCTGGATCGACAGCCTGCTGTCTTCGGCCGGACGGCAGGAACACCGGACAGAGGCGGAAATATCCCAAGGTAAAGTTACCTATCAGGCCGGGGCCAGCAATACTCTGGATGATAATTATTATCACAGCGGGGCCTCTTCGGGAGGCCGGATAATGGAGGGTTTTCTGGGATTTGCCTGCCGCCCCAACAAACTTAACTGGGGCAGCCGCTATTCCCGGCGCGAGGACCTGTTGCGCGACAGCCTGGAGCAGATATGGCAGGGAGCCAGCCATACCGACCAGGTCAGTAGTTTTATGAAGTACGATGCCGGGGGATCGCTGGCCTTGAGCCTGGACCACACCTATCGCAGCAAGGCCATCCGGCCCAATTCCTCAGGGCAGGATCAGAAAAGCAATCTGGGGCTGCTGAGGGTGGACTACTCCGCCTGGCAGCAATCCCTCCGAACCGGATTGGATTACAGCCTCAATGCCACCGAGGCTCGTCTCTTAAAGGAAGTGTATGTCAAGGTGCCGGACAGGGCCGGGGATTACAGCTACGACTCGCTTTCCGGGGCCTACTATCCCGACACCGCCGGCAACTACCTTAAGCAGATACTGGAGGAGGGGCCGTCCAGCCGGGCCAGCGAGATCTCGGCCAGAAGCTATCTGCAGTTCAACCCGGGACAGTATTTTTCTCCGGCCTGGTGGACCGGCTTCCGGCTGGATCTGGCGGCTCTTTCGGCAATAAAATCCCTGAGAAAATTAAACCCCGCCCTGCTGGCCACCCTGCCCTCGCTGGAAAGCCATCCCCAGGATATTTCCGGATCGATGGATCTTTCGGGGGATGTCGGCTATTATGCCGGGGGCGGCTGGAACGCCAGGCTGCTGTACCGCTGGCGCCGGGATCGCGACAACCAGACCCTGTCCACCGCCACGGTGCGCCGTAGCAACGAGCGAAAAGCCGAGCTAGGGTATCCTCTGGATGCCAGGACCAGGCTGTCGTTATATTTGTCATCGAACATATCGGAAACCTACAACGACCTGATCGGCCTGGAAAGCAGCGCCCGGCCTGATGTTCTGGGAACTGATATATTATATAGCCTAAGCCGGCAGCTTGATCTGAAC
Source organism: Candidatus Edwardsbacteria bacterium (assembly GCA_018821925.1). Lineage (NCBI taxonomy): Bacteria > Candidatus Edwardsiibacteriota > Candidatus Edwardsiibacteriota bacterium. Next base: position 7,536 of record JAHJLF010000046.1, on the reverse strand, counting down.
GCCAAGCTGGAGGCCGGAAGGGAGAGGATCCAGCGATATAACCTGCCGGTGCCGGTCACGAATTTTCAGCACTGGTCCTTGTCCCCCGGCCTGTCCCGGAAGCTGTCTCTCTCCGGACAGCTTAAGGCTGAGGCTGGGGTGATCCACCGGAAAGCCGATCAGCCTTTGGAGAACATTCCCCTGGAGTTCCGCTACACCCGCCCCCTGGATTGGACCAAGACCTGGCGGGCAACATACGATTACCGCATAAACAACTATTTCACCATATCGTCTTCTTATGACGGACGGAAAGAGGACGGTAAAAAGACCGCTCACAACGGAAGGATGGAGGTAAGGGCATATTTTTAAAAAGAGAACACACATCCTGACGGCGGCCATCCTGCTGGCTTTAGTTTCGGCGGCTCAGCCGGCTAAGGTCGGTCGAATGGATTATGACGGGCAGTCTCCGTTCAGCACAAAGCAGATGAATGCCATCATCGGTTTCCGGCCGGAAACAGGCCTGTCTTCGGAAGGCCTGCCGGCGGGGCTGAATAGGCTGCTGGGAGAATTGAACAGGGCCGGATGTTTTCTGGCTGAACTGGAACTGGAGTATTCGCCCGACAGCACCGAGGCCAAAGTGAAAATAACCAACGGCATCATTCCCAGCGCTGGAAATATAATAATCACCGGCAACAACTATCTGGGCCAAAGTTATCTGGCGGGCCTGCTTTCTGCCCGGCCAAAGGGAACGCTTTCGGAAGGCAAGATACTGCGTGACATAGCGGCGCTGTCGCTGGTTTACGCCGACAACGGATTCCCCCATGCCAGAATAGCGGTCGGTGACTTCTCCCTGTCCGGCAGCCGGCTGGATTACAGCTACCAGATCGAAGAAGGCCCCAGGGTAAACATAGACCAAATCAGGTTTGCCGGCAATGTTCAGACCAAAGATCAGGCTCTGCTGAGATTATCGGGCCTGGCTCCGGGAGTGGCATTCAACCGAAGGAATATTGAAAAAGGACGGGCCAGGCTCATCAAGAGCGGGCTTTTCCGGTCGGTTTCCGAACCGATGCTGACCGCCGGAGATCGGGCGGGATCCGAGAATCTGCTGATCGCTGTGGAGGAGGGACGGTACAATAATATCTTCGGAGCCGTGGGATATAACCGCGATGAGACCCGGCAGAACGGCTGGCTGACCGGCAGCATCGATATGGCCTTTTCCAATCTGGGCGGGGCCGGGCGCCGGGCCAGGATCAGCTGGCAGCGTCTGCGCCAGGAGAACAGCCGGCTGTCGGCCGAGTTCTCCACCCCCTGGATATTTTCCCTGAACATGGGCCTTACCGCCGCGGTGAGCCACCGCATTGAGGATTCCACCTATACCCAAAGCTCGGGCAGAATGATGGCGGACCTTCCGGCCGGGGAGCATTTCACCGCCGGGGTGGGGGCCGAGGCGGTGCGGGTGGTGCCGGGGTCGGCCCAGCTTATCAAGCGGAACATCAAATACAATTCGCTGTGGTCCCTGGAGGCCGATTACCGGGACGGATCACTCAGCCCCAGAGGCTTCTTATCAAAATTAGAGATCGAATACGGCCGCAAAAGATATTACGACCCCTCGGTTCAATTGACCGTCTCACGGGTCAAGCTGGATGCCGGTCAGGTTCAGGGAATATTCAGCGGGCAGTCGATATCGCTGGCAGGGCATTTTAGGGCGGTCATCTCCAGCGAGCAGCCGGTGCCGCGTTCCGACCAGTTCTCCATGGGCGGGGCCGCTTCCCTGCGGGGCTACTGGGAGGAGCAGTTCATCGCCAATCAGCTGGCCTGGGGCAACCTGGAATACCGCTATTCGCCGGACCGCCGCTTGGAGCTTTTTCCGTTCTACGATCTGGGCTATTACTATGATCCCGAAAGGTCTCAGCGTGGCTACCGCTCCGGATACGGGGCCGGCTTCCGGATGGACACCGCCCTGGGCTGGATCAGCCTGGTCTACGGCCTGGGCCGGGGGGACGGTTGGGGACAGGGGAAAGTCCATATCAGTCTGGACAGCGATTTCTAGGCGGTTGACAAATCCGGGCATTTTAAGTATAATAAAACCCGATGTCAGATCAACAGTTGCTTTCGTTCATTATCAGGAACGAAGGTTTTTTAATTAATACAGGAGCGCTAAAATGAAGCTGTTCATAGATACCGCCAATGTATCCGAGATCAAAGAGGCCGCCAGCTGGGGGATCATCGACGGGGTGACCACCAACCCCAGCCTGATCGCCAAGGAGGGGCGCGATTTCGCCCAGGTGGTAAAGGAGATCTGCGCCATAGTGGACGGGCCTGTTTCGGCCGAGGTCTTAAGCCCCGATGCACCCGGCATGCTGAAGGAGGCCGAGCCGCTGATCAAGATCCACCCCAATGTGGCCGTCAAGATACCGATGACCCTGGAGGGGCTCAAGGCGGTCAAAGAGCTGTCGAAAAAAGGCATCAAGACCCATATCACCCTGGTGTTCTCGGCCAACCAGGCCCTGCTGGCGGCCAAGGCCGGGGCCACCTTCATCAGCCCGTTCGTGGGCCGGCTGGATGATGTCTCGGAGTATGGCATGGGGCTGATCGAGGAGATCGTCCATATCTATGACAATTATGATTTGCCTGCCCAGGTGCTGGCGGCCAGCATCCGGACGCCTCTCCATGTGCTGGACTGCGCCAAGATAGGGGCCCATATCGCTACGGTGCCCTTCAACGTGCTGAAGATGCTGGCCCAGCATCCCCTGACCGACATCGGGATCAAGAAATTCAACGACGACTGGGCCAAGGTGAAGAAATAAAAGATGACCCTCGCGCAGTTAAAAAAGATCGCCCGACAGATACGCCGGGATATAATCGAGATGACCTATAAAGCGGGCTCCGGACATCCCGGCGGTTCGCTTTCATCGGCCGATATCATGGCGGTCCTGTATTTCGACATCATGAAGCACGATCCCAAGAACCCCAAATGGGAACAGAGGGATAGGTTCTTTTTATCCAAGGGCCATGCCTGTCCGGTGCTGTATGCCGCCCTGGCAGAATCGGGATACTTTCCTAAGAAACATCTGGCCACCTTCCGGCATCTTGGTTCTCTCTTGCAGGGGCATCCCCACAGTTTGAAGACTCCGGGAATAGAGATGTCCAGCGGCTCGCTGGGGCAGGGACTGTCCATTGCCGCCGGAACGGCGCTGGGGTTGAAGATGGACGGCAATAAAGCCAGAGTCTTCTGCTTGATGGGTGACGGCGAACTGCAGGAGGGCCAGATATGGGAGGCCGCCATGGCCGCCGGGCATTTCAAACTGAACAATCTTATCGGCATAGTGGACTACAACAATCTGCAGATAGACGGTCCGGTGGAGAAGGTGATGGGCCTGGCGCCACTGGCCGATAAGTGGCGGGCCTTCCGCTGGAACGTCATCGAGGTTAATGGGCATGATATTGCACGGATCAAAAAGGCTTTTATCAAAGCCGGGCAGTCAAAGATAAAGCCCACCGTCATCATAGCCCGGACGGTCAAGGGTAAGGGAGTTTCTTTTATGGAAAACCAGGCCGGCTGGCACGGCAGGGCCCCGAATAGGGAAGAATACGCGAAGGCAATGAAAGAATTAAATAGTTTAACATTTTAAACTTATTGAACCTGTTAAACCTATAATGCCAAATCAGGAAAACATGGAAACATTAAAAGCCATAATGACTCGGCGCAGCATCCGTAGTTATACCACCAAGCAAGTTTCTTCGGCACAGGTCAAAAAACTGTTGGAAGCGGCTATGAATGCGCCCTCGGCCTGCAACCAGCAGGCCTGGCAGTTCATTGTGGTGTCGGATCGCGAAATACTGACTGCCATCACCAAGATCCATCCTTATGCCCAGATGCTGAAGGAAGCCTCCTGCGCCATCGTGGTCTGCGGGGATCTTAGGGCTGAAATCAGCAAGGATTACTGGGTGCAGGACTGCTCGGCGGCCACCCAAAACATTCTGCTGACGGCCCATGCCCTGGGCTTGGGCGCGGTCTGGTGTGGTGTGTATCCCCGGCTGGAAAGGGTAAAGGGATTTCAGAAATATCTAGGCATACCTAAAAGCGTTATTCCAATGGCGCTGATTTCGATTGGTTATCCCAAAACAAAAGTTAAGCCGATAAAACGCTATTCCGCCAAAAAAGTACATCATGACAAATGGTGACTTTTTCTTGTCACCCTGAGGACACATCATTGCCAGCCAAGCCGAACGGGTGAGTAATGTCATCCTACGCCCAGCCACGTTTGTGAGTATTCTCAGGATGACATAAAGAATAATAAACGTTTGATCAATAATACAATGCACTACCGCAAATTCGGAAAAGATGACTTTCATGTATCCATATTAGGCTTTGGCGCCATGCGCCTGCCGCTTAAGAGCGCCGATCCAGGAGATATCGATCTGCCCCAGGCCATAGAAATGATCCGCCTGGCGGTGGACAACGGCGTCAACTATATTGACACCGCCTACGGCTATCATAACGGGAAAAGCGAAACGACGGTGGGACAGGCCCTCAGGGACGGATACCGGGAGAAGGTACGGCTGGCCACCAAACTGCCCTATTGGGCGGTCAATTCAGTCGAAGATATGGACCGGATATTTGCCGAGCAGCTGGCCCGATTGGAAACAGGGAGGATAGACTATTATCTGCTTCACGCCCTCAGCAAAACCCCCTGGGAGAAGCTAAAGGGTTTCAACGTGCTGGAATGGGCCCAAAGAAAGTTGGAGGCCGGGCAGATCGGCTCCCTGGGCTTTTCCTTTCACGACGGGCCGGAGGTCTTTAAACAGATAATAGACGAACATAAGTGGGATTTCTGCCAGATCCAGTATAATTATATGGATACCGAAAACCAGGCCGGCACGGCTGGCCTGCAGTATGCTGCCGCAAAGAACATCCCGGTGATAGTGATGGAGCCGCTTCGGGGAGGTTCTTTGGCCGATCCGCCGGAGAATATACGTCAGATCTTCCAGCGATCTGGCATAACCCGCAGTCCGGCCGAATGGGGTCTTTTATGGACCTGGAGCCAGCCGGGGGTTTCCCTGGTGCTAAGCGGGATGAGCACTCTGGAGCAGGTCCGGGATAATCTGCGGATCGCCGAGAACTCCGGTTCTCAAAAGCTGTCCGAGATCGAGTTGAAGGTCATCGCAGAGGTGAAAAAGGCCTATCTCAATTCCAAGGCCATAGACTGCACCCAGTGCGGATACTGCATGCCGTGTTTCTATGGGGTCAATATCCCGGCGAATTTTGCCATGTACAACGAGGCCGAACGTTATAACAATTACAACGGCCCGAAATGGCAGTATGCCAACCGGCTGAAGGAGGGGGAGAGGGCGGCAGCCTGCACCGGGTGCCGGAGATGTCAGCCCAAATGCCCCCAAAAATTGGAGATCCCGGATCTGTTAGAAAAGGTTCACCAGGCCTTAAAATCGCAATAAAGCACAGTGATTAATAAATTGAAATATAAATATTTAGTGGCTATTGTTAATGTTTTGCTTGTTTTGGGTTGCAGCTCAAGTAAAACTCCAACCGAACCGTACTCCATGCTTCTTGACGGCTCAAAATATGTCTGGGAGCCAGGGCCGGAGGCCGGTTTCATCATCGAGGGATATGGTGACCTGGGGCCGCGGCCTAAGGCTATAAATATTGTATTTCCCCTGAGGAAAAGTTCGACTTTTCCTCTACCCGGGCTCGGGCTGGAGTTAAACATTGAAAGTATCGTTGTCGGGGCAGAAATAGAGTTTGGTGACAGCCTGAATTCCGGACATTCCAGTGTTTCTTTTAGGCCTCCCTATCGCCCTACCACAAAGGAGGGACTGGTCCTGGCTTATGAATCCAGGGAGCCGGGCGGCTATGCCAAGATCGTGATAGATGAAATGGATGCCCGTTACCGCGGGCTGGTAAAAGGCAGGTTGGTCTATGCTAAACTGCCGGGATATTATTATGACATCAATTCCGGCGATATCAAATCGGCTCAAAAGCCCACGGTGATTGAGTTTTTTAACTGGCCGTTCGCGGTCATACTGGATAAACATCCGCAAAGATGAATATGAAGAATTTTCATTTGGCAAAGATAACGGAACTTGATTCAATGGAACAGCAGCCTACCCGTTTCGGCTATGCCGACGCCCTGCTGGAACTGGGAGCCAGGGATAAAAGGGTGGTGGTGCTGGATGCCGACCTGGCCAAGTCCACCCTGACCAGCCGGTTTGCCGAGAAATACCCCAAAAGGTTCTTCGATATCGGCATCGCCGAGCAGAACATGTTGGGGATCGCCGGGGGCCTTTCTCTGACCGGCAAGATCCCCTTCGTCACCACCTACGGGGTATTTCTGGCCGGCCGGGCATGGGACCAGATACGGACCTCCATTTGCTATGCTGATCTGAATGTCAAGCTGGCCGGGGCCCATGGCGGGCTTTCGGTAGGCCCGGACGGGGCCACCCACCAGGCGCTGGAGGAGATATCCATCATGCGGGTCCTTCCCAACATGAAGGTGATCATCCCCTGCGATACCCATCAGGCCTGGCTGGCCACCTTGGAAGCTGCGAAGATCTCCGGGCCGGTCTATATTCGCTTGGGACGGGAGCCGATACCGGTGATCACCACCCTGAAAACCCCGTTCAAATTCGGCAAAGCCCAGATCATGCGGCAGGGCAGGGATGTCACTATCGTCGCCTGCGGATTGATGGTATATCTGTCATTGCTGGCGGCGCAGAAGTTGGCTAAAGAAGGCATCTCCTGCGAAGTGATCAACCTGCATACCATCAAGCCGATAGACAGAAAGGCGCTGATAGCGTCTGCTAAAAAGACCGAGGCGGTGGTCACGGCCGAGGAGCACCAGCTGGCCGGGGGAATGGGAAGCGCGGTGGCCGAGGCGCTGGCGCTGGAGTTCCCGGTACCTGTGGAAATGGTGGGGGTGAAGGATACTTTCGGCGAATCCGGCCAGCCCTGGGAGCTGATGAAGAAGTATCATTTGATGGATGCGGATATTTACAATAGTGTACTTAAAGTTGTAAAACGTAAAAGAAGGGATATAAAATGAAGCGGTTCGTTTTTGTAGCATTGATATTGCTGCATTGTGTAATAACCACAGCAAGTGGGAAAGAAATGATGAAAGATGAATTTTCTATAACAGTGCCTGATGACTGGGTGCAAATTCCCGTATATATGATAGAGGAACATGAAAATCTAGTTGCGATCAATACACCAAATGCTAAAAAACAGCATTATGATTATGGTTTTCAGCCTGATTCAAATAAAAGAATTGCCACACCATATATTTTATTGCAAATAAACTATGGCGGAAGAATGCCTAAAAAAGAAATAATAGGATATAGCGATTTTTCACTTCAAGAAAGTATGGATAAAGAGAACTTTGGCCCGTCACTTACTAAATTAAAAGTCGACAAACTGACATACGATAAAACAACCAATAGGATTTGGATGCGAATGGAAAGTGTAGTTAATGGCAGGGATTATACAAGCTTATCTGGTATAATCCCTACTGAGAATGGTTATATATTGGCTGCAGGTAACAC
>JAHJLF010000045.1 GCA_018821925.1 Candidatus Edwardsbacteria bacterium | reverse complement strand
TGCTTGATGATATCCCGCTTGACCTTGTCCTCGGAGACATTGGCGTCATGCTGGGTGGAGACCACGATGGTGTCCACCCTCTTGGGCACGCCGTTGACGTATTCGATGGTCACCTGGGACTTGCCGTCGGGGCGCAGGTAATCCATGGTGCCCTTTTTGCGGACCTCGGCCAAACGCTTGCAGAGCTTGTGGGCCAGGCTGATGGGCATCGGCATCAGCTCAGGGGTCTCGTTGCAGGCGTAGCCGAACATCATCCCCTGGTCGCCGGCCCCGCCGGTATCCACCCCCATGGCGATGTCGCAGGACTGTTCCTGAATAGAGGTGATCACCGCGCAGGTCTCGTAATCGAACCCGCTCTTGGCGTCGGTGTAGCCGATATCCTTGATGGTCTCCCGGACCAGCCGCGGTATATCGATGTAACAATTGGTTGATATCTCCCCCGCCACCAGCACCATCCCGGTGGTCACCAGGGTCTCGCAGGCCACCCGGCCGTTTATATCCTGATCCAGGATGGCGTCCAGTATCGCATCCGATACCTGATCGCACATCTTATCGGGATGTCCTTCGGTCACCGACTCGGAAGTCAAAAGGTGTCTCTCCGCCATTTTCCACTCCTTGAATTTTATGATTTATATTTGTTTATGATAGGTCAACTTCGGAGCCGTCTCCCACGCTCAGTTTCCGCTGTTTGCCCTTGACCACGGCATTGTCCCCTATGATGGATTTTTGAAGCATAATCGATTCCAGATATGCATTCTTGCCGATGATAGTATCGCTGATTATGGCGTTTTTTACATGACTCCCGGCGGCCACTGACACATAGGGCCCGATCACCGATTTTTCGATCCGGGCGGAAGGGTCTATGGATACCGGGTTATTGATCACCACCCCTTTTATTTTCTTTTTACCGGATTTCCGAGAATGCAGATCAAGCAACTGCCGGTTGGTATCCAACAGGGTCTCGGGCTTGCCGCAATCGTACCAGCCGTCGACGGTAAAGGTCTCCATGGTCTGGCCCCGGTCGATCAGCACTTGCAAAGCATCTGTCAGTTGATATTCGCCCTTGGTCTTGATTTTTTTATCGATCAGGGTGCCGATGGCGCTATACAGCTTCGGCATGTCTTTCATCAGGTAGATGCCGACGATGGCCAGGTTGCTCTGGGGATGTTCCGGTTTTTCCACTAGCCGGGTGATCTTTCCCTGGAGATGTTCCACCACTCCGAAGCGCCGGGGATCGCTGACCTCCTTGACCCCTATCTGGCTGCTTTTTTTGGACAGCAGTTTTTTAAAATCGGTGCTGAATATGGTGTCGCCCAGGATTATCAGGGCATCGTCTTTTTTTACCACATCCCTGGTCAGATAAATGGCGTCGGCCAGGCCTTTGGCCTCCTCCTGAACGATGTATTTTACTTTGAATTTATAATGGCCGTCCACATACTCTTTTATCTTATCGCCCATCTGGCCGACCACCATCACGATCTGGTCTATCGGCAAGCCTACCAACTGGTCAAGGATATGGCCGATCATCGGCTTTCCCGCCACCGAGATCAGTACCTTGGGCGTGGAATGGGTGTGGGGCCGCAAACGGGTCCCGGCCCCGGCCACCGGAATTATAACTTTCATTTTCTTTCCTTAAGAACCGATTTTAAGCGGTCGATCCTCTTTACCGGCATGGGATCCACCTGGTTAAGCAAGGCCAGATAATAGCTGATGAAATCAGCCAGGTACAGCAGGGAGAACATACGGGCTAATTTCGATATTCCGGTGCTTTGAATTTTTATGATCCCGGCCGATTCAGTGGTAATTATATCCTGTAGCACATCAAAACGCAAGCTGTTCCTGGGGTGATCGCCTGAATCCTGCAGGAGGAATATCTTGGCCTTCGCCCTGAGATCCGGTAGTTTTTCCCAGCCCACGATCTCGTTATGGCACAATTCCGGCATCACCGCCCAATAGGAAAGTATTTTGGCATTCTCGTTCAGCTGGTTGGCCCAGCGCCTGGCCACCGGAGCCAGCAGGTCGGAGGAGGCGTAAACCACCGGCAAAAAGCCGTAAATATCCGAGGCGATCTGCTTGGCTTTATTCTCCTTGCCTGGTTTGTCGGCAGAATAGTCGCCGGATAATTTTCCCAGGATATCCAATGTCTCGTTCAACCCCTCTTCCTGATTGGATATCAGGTCGCTTGATATGAATAACCCCAGCAGGGCGAAAAATGAATATCCCAATGCACCCCTGGGCGGCAATCCACCGGGTATGGTTATGAATGGGAGACCCAGAGATAGGCACCTTTCCTTTAATTTTCCCCCGGAGGTTATGGCCGCCACGGTGGATTTTCTTTTTAGGGCTTCCTCGAAATCAGACAATGTCTCCTCGGTCTCCCCGGAATAGCTGCTGGCGATCACCAGGTCGTCCGTTCCCACCCATCCCGGCAAACCGTAGTTGCGCTGGACAAAGATCGCCGAGGGTATCACGTCTGCCAGGCAGGAAGCCAGAATATCCCCGGCGATGGCCGAGCCGCCCATCCCGCAGATCACGATATTCCGATAGGCGGTCCTGGGCAGTTTGACATCCGCTTTCCGGGCGATCTCGACGGCCTGGCGGCACTGCGAGGGAAAGTCCGCGATTATCTTTCCCATGCCGGCCGGATCAAATTTTTCCAGCAATCGGGAGTCGATGTTATCCAGATCAGTCATTGTATTTTTTCCACCAAATTATCGCATTTTTTCTGATACTTTCTCTGGCAGGGTCCGCAGGCACACTCGGCCGCTTTGCTGAAATCCAGCCGGCCACCGCACTCGCACATCCAGCCGATGATCCTGGCCGGCACCCCGGCCACGATAGCGTAATCGGGGACATCGAAGCGGGCCACCGAGCCGGCCGCCACAAAGGCGTGTTTCCCTATGGTGTAGCCGCAGACTATGGTGCAGTTGGCGCCCAGGCTGGCCCCGGTTTTGACCAGGGTGGGGATCCATTTGCCGCCCTTGGGAAAGGCCGCCCGGGGGTTCATATCATTGGTAAAGACCATGGAAGGCCCGCAGAAGACGTTGTCCTCCAGGGTCACCAGGTCGTAGATCGAGACATTGTTCTGTATCTTGCAGTTATGGCCGATCTCCACCCGACTGCCTACGTAGACGTTCTGACCCAGTGAGCAGTTCTGCCCGATTTTGGCTCCTTTGGATACATGGCTGAAATGCCATATCTTGGTCCCGTTGCCGATCTCTGCCGGCTGGTCGACGTATGCGCTCTCGTGCACAAAATAGTCGCTCATTTAAGCACCTTTTATTTTATGTTGTTGGAAATTATTTTTCTCACCGCAAATATGACATCGTCCACATCGTCCGGCGTCAATCGGGTGTACAGCGGCAGGGTGATCTCTCTGGCCGACAGATCTTCCGCCACCGGGAAATCTCCCGGCTTGAACCCCATCTGCTCCTGGTAATAGGAAAACAAATGCACCGGCAGATAATGCACATTGGAGCTGATGTTCTCCTGTAGCAGCAGTTCGATGAACCGGTCCCGACCAATCTTCAATTTGGCGAAATCTATCAGCAGCGGGAAAAGGTGCCAGCAATGGCGGCCGTCGGCGGAATCCCCGGGCAGCGCGATCTGCGAAATTCCGGACAGCCCATTGCGGTATTGGTCAACAATATTTTTCCGCTTGATCAAATTACCATCTAATTTGCGCAACTGGTGGATACCCAGGGCCGCCTGGAGGTCCATCATGTTATATTTATAGCCCGGAGTAACGATATCATACTGCCACTTACCGCCGGGGGCGAATCTTTTCCAGGCATCCTTGTTCATCCCGTGAAGGGCCATGGTTCGGAGCCGGTCGGCCATTCCGCTGTCATTGGTTGTTATGGCCCCTCCCTCGCCGGTGGTGACATTTTTCACAGCATGAAAACTGAAAACGGTGAAGCGACTGATGGAACCTATCTTCTGGCCCTGGTATTCCGCACCGATAGCGTGGGCGGCATCCTCGATGACAGCCAGATCATGCCTTTTGGCGATGGCGCCGATGGCATCCATATCGCAGCTTCGTCCGGCGAAATGCACCGGGATCACTGCCCTGGTTTTTGGGGTCACGGCCCTTTCGATCTGTGCCGGATCGATATTAAAATCATCCCGGCAGACATCCGCCAGCACCGGGACCGCTCCGGCATGCAGAATGACATTGACGGTGGCGGCAAAAGTGTAGGGGGTGGTTATTACTTCATCGCCCGGGCCGATGCCCAGTACCTTGAGGCACAGAAACAGTCCGGCGGTGGCGGAGTTCAAAGCTATGACATTTTCACACCCCAGGTACCCCCCCAGCGCCTGTTCAAACCTGGCGATCTTGGGCCCGGTGGTTATCCACCCGGAGCGCAGTGAATCGACCACCTCATCTATCTCCTCCTGCCCGATATCGGGCGGGGAGAAGGGCAGCATGGTTTCCCGCCGGGGCCGGTTTGAGTATATTTCATCCCGCATTTTCTGCATCCCTGAAGGTCGGTATGACTTTCCTGATGGATTTCACCACCTTATCATGCTCGCCGGAAATCGCGGCCTTCTGCAAGCCCGGCAGAATCCCAGGCAGTTCTTTCAGCCTGGCGTGTTTTCCCTTTACCCTGAATATCTGGGCATGTTTGGTAGCGTTGATCCCTTCCTCTGCTGTCAACAATTCCTCAAAGAGTTTTTCCCCTGGCCGTAGCCCGCTAAATTCAATTTTAATATCCGTATCGGGTTCGAACCCGGAAAGTTTTATCATATCCCGGGCCAGGTCCACTATCTTTACCGGTTTGCCCATGTCCAGTACGAACACCTCCCCGCCCTGGCCCATGGCCCCGGCCTGGATCACCAATTGGACGGCTTCGGGGATGGTCATAAAATAGCGTTCCATATCCGGATGGGTGACTGTTACCGGCCCTCCGGCGGCGATCTGTTTTTTGAACAGCGGGACCACACTGCCGCGGCTCCCCAGCACGTTGCCGAAACGCACCGCCATAAATTTTGTTTTGTCCTGCCCTACCAGCCTCATTATAATTTTTTCCGAGATACGCTTGGTGGCCCCCATCACGCTGGTGGGATTGACCGCCTTGTCGGTGGAGATCAGGACGAATCTTTCGGCTTTATATTTCATCGCCGCCTCGGCTACCGCCTTGGTGCCGAAGATATTGTTCTTGACCGCCTCGCCGGGGTTATGTTCCATCATGGGGACATGTTTATGCGCCGCGGCGTGAAAAACCACCTGGGGTTTATATTTGGCGAATATATGATCCGCCCTTTTGACGTCAGCCACATCACAGATCAGGGTCTCTGTTTTTTGTCCCGGATGGCTGCGGGAAAGTTCGGTGGTGATCTCATAAAGGCTGTTCTCTCCCTTGCCCAGCAGGAGCAGCGACCCGGGATTGAAAGAAACGATCTGGCGGCAGAGCTCCGAACCGATCGAGCCCCCGGCCCCGGTGACCATAATGGTTTTATTTTTCAGATACCCGGCTATCTCGTCAAGGGCGATGTTTACCGGCGGCCGCCGCAACAGATCCTCCAGCTCGATATCCCTGATCTGGTTGATGCTGACCCCACCTTCGATTATCTCCTTTATCCCCGGGACGATCTTAAACTTCAGTCTGGCCGAATGGCACTGCTCGACCACTTCCCTGACCACCGAGCCCGTCGCCGAAGGAATGGCGATTATTATCTCCTGGACCTTATTTTCCTCCGCCAGGCGGTCGATATCCGCCCGCCCACCCAGGATGGGAATCCGATGGATCTCCCGGCCCTTTTTCTTGGGGTCATCATCGATGAAACCTACCGGTTGATAGCCGTATTCCGGATGGGCCATCATCTGGCGGATCACCATCTCCCCGGCATCGCCGGCGCCGACTATCAGAATTCTTTTGCGCTCTACGTTTCTTGAATGAACATCCGATTGATATTGGTTGAACAGCCTCAATCCCAGGCGGAGCCCTCCGATCATGATGATATCACCCAGCCATTCTGCCACCATCACGCTCAGGGGATATCCGTCCAGCCATTCCAGGCCCATCACCACCCGGGCGAAATATACCCGGCGCACCAAAAAGGAAGAAACGGCTATAAGCAAAGTGCCCAGAGTGACCGCTTTGAAAATATTGACCAGATCATTGACCCCGATATATCTCCAGACCCCCCGGTAAATCCCAGAGAAGAACAGCAGCAAAACCCTTAAGGTGGTGATGAACAGAGCTATCCGGAAATACTCGGCCCGGTAATACTGGGGGATGGTCCAGTCGAACCTGAGGCTGAAAGCCAGCCACAACGACAGATTCAGCAGCAGGACATCCGCCAACAGCATCCACAAACGTTTTTTTTCTATAAATCTCATCGGTTCATTTCTGTATACTACTGATTTATTTCGATCTGGGTTTAATGACTGCCAGAAAATGGGTGGCTAGCGGCTTCGCCAGGAATAATACTTCGCATAGCAGCCAGCTTGCTTTGGCCAGTCTTCGGGCCAGGGGCGGAACCAGGGTGGTTGTTTTAAAATCAAAATCACAGCCGGGGAACAAATTTACGATCTCGGCTTTTTTTATCCCCTTGACATCGGGGTTTCTTGGATTATCATATCTGAAATCGTACCATAGGATGATCCCCTCCCGGTTCACCACCCTGAGCATCTCGGCCGCGATGTTTCTTTTCATCGGATCAGAGAGAATGGAAGTGAACACGGTACTCTGAAGTACGATATCGAATTCCTGGTCCGGGAAGGCCAAGGTTTCGCAGTTCCCCTGGGTAATGTTGATGTTGGGATACAAACTCCTGGCCCTCTCCACCCTTTCGGGCAGAAGATCCATCCCCATAAAGATTGGCCGGGATGGCCCCGTATCTCATCAGCTCCCTCAGCCAGAATCCCTCACCGCAGCCCACCTCCAGTATTTTATAATCGCCGAAATTCCGTTTGCCGTGCTTTTCCAGGAGCTTCAGCAGAACCCGTTCCCTCTGCTGCAACATGAACAGGTTGCCCCGGTTGAACAGGCTGTACCTGTCTCCGGTGATTTTTTCCGGTCTTGGTATCTTTTCCCTATTTGAGCGACCTCATCCATACGGGCCATCCCTATCTTTTCTGGGCCTTGATCAAAATGCCCCTCTGCCGCTTATCACGGTGATGATTGTCCGGAATAATATCCACAGGTCGAAACAGAAGGTTTTTCTTCTGATGTAATATATATCCAGCCTGATCTTCTGATCCATATCCAGTTCATCCCGCCCCATCACCTGGGGAAAGCCGGTCAGCCCAGGTTTGACCGACAGCACCTTTTGCTGCCAGGGAGAGTAGGTCTTGACCAGCGGGGAGATCTCCGGGCGGGGGCCGACTACCGCCATCTCCCCTTTGATGATATTGAAAAGCTGCGGCAGTTCGTCCAAACTCCAGCGCCTTAAGAATCTGCCGAACCTGGTAATCCTGGGATCTCCCCTGACTGCCAACAGCGGGCCCTTGCTTTCGGCATTGGACACCATGGTGCGAAATTTGTATATCTTAAAGTATCTTCCGTTTTGCCCCACCCTGTCCTGCATAAAAAAAGCCGGCCCTTTGGAATCAATGACAATCACCACAGCCAATAACACCATCACTGGCAAGGAGATAACAATTGCCAGGGAGGTTAATATTATATCACATGGACGGTTCATTGTCTATCATATATTGCATTCCTGGTCTGGTGAAAACATTTTATTCATCGCGATTGAGAGGCCTACCAGAAACCAAATTATGGTGAT
>JAHJLF010000044.1 GCA_018821925.1 Candidatus Edwardsbacteria bacterium | reverse complement strand
TTAATTATCATTTTTTGAAGCTCATCGTATTTGGATTCTATACTAATAAATATGCCCCTTTTTAAATTAATATATCTTGAAAATGGCAAACCCGGCATTTCTTCCATTTCAAATTGCCCATCTTTATTAATAAATGCCAAATTATTTTCATTTTGAGTGAACATCGCAGTGCCATTATCAAATACCATTACTTTTCTACCGCTTGTACTTATTTTTTCATTTATAACTTTGTAGTATGCTTTGGTACTAGTATTCACCAAAAAGGCCCCACCATCTAAATGTGCACAAAGATATTTATTATTATCACTTAATATAAGTCCTAGTTGTCCTACTTCTGTATTAATTTGCCACATCATTTTACCGCTATCATTATATTTTCTTAAATATCCCTTATAAGGATTGCCTGAGTGTAAAATAACAAAATCACCTTTATTTGATGTAACAAAATCGGCAGTAACATACTCCCTATTAAAATCCTCTACTTTAAAAAGCAGATCACCATTGCGTTTAAGGGCATATAGTTTATATGAGTTGACGTCGGTTAATTCATTTCTAACCAAGACGAATATCTTGTCCTTCACAAACTGAACCTTACCCGTAGGCCCTATCCCTTCATAATATCCAACCGGTTTATCAATCGCCTTAATCAGACTGCCTTTATTGTCATACAATTCAATCATCCCTTTTATGCCATTGATGGTTAATATATACTTCCCATCAGGGCTAATGGCATTGGTGATGCCAGCATCATTTTTCGAAAGCAACTTCGCTCCGGCCTCGTCATAAATTATATATTTATATCTTATATCATACCCGTTCGCTGAGCCAATATACTGACTTGAAACGCAGAATTTCTTACCATCAGGCGTCCAGCTAATTGCCCATGGTATATCCCAAGGTTTTTCGCTTCTTGTTGCTAATGTTGTCGTTTTAACTATTCCGCCACCACTGTTAAAATAAACCAACTTATACCAATATGTTTCCCTAAATATCAACGCTTTCTCCGGATAGCAAACAGTCGTATCCGGGCTAAAGAACAGTTCCAACACTTCTCCGTCCAGTTCCGGGCTGGTCCAAACTGTATGAACGGCTTCGCTATCAGGCTGTTCGGCCGCACAAAGATAATTATTGCCATAAAGGCACAAAATGCCAAGTATTGTTGCCAAACTGAGATATTTTAATATATGGTTCATAGTTTAAGCCTATCATTTCTATATATTATTTCTCGTGGATTCCCATTTTCATGGGAATGACGATTGGACAACGGAAAATATTTTTCGCGCCGTTTCGTGTGTTTCGTGGGGAAAGGAATTATAAAAATATCTTTTCGGGATTCAATATGTTCTGCGGGTCAATGGCCCCTTTGACGGCCTTCATCATAGCCAGGGCCGGGGCGTCCACCGCCAGCGGCAGGTATTTTTTCTTAACATAGCCGATGCCGTGCTCCCCGGAGATGGTCCCGCCCAGCTCCACCACCTTGGAGAACATCTCTTTGAGCAGATCCGGCAGAACCTCCTGCCATTTTTCGGTTTGGGATTCCCCTTTGAGGATATTGACATGGATGTTTCCGTCTCCGATATGCCCGAAGGAAACGATCTCCATGGAATATTTCTTCTGCAGCCGGCTCAGCTCCAAAAAAAGCTGCGGTATTTTTGACTTGGGGACCACCACATCCTCCCGCTCCCGGACCGGGCTCTTGGCGGTCAGTGCTTCGGATAGGGAGCGCCGGATCTCCCACAGCCGGTCCTGCGAAGGCCGGTCCTCGGCCACCAGCACATCCAAAGCGCCGTAATTTGAGACGATCTCTCCGATCCTTTCGTACAGCTTCTGCAGATCCTCCCGGGCCTCTCCATCCAGCTGGACCAGCAGATGAGCCTCGGCCTCCCGGTAGGGTGCCTTCTTTTCCAAAAAGGCCTCGGCCGCCAGAATGGCCTTCTTCTCCATGAATTCCATGGTGGCGGGGATTATCCTTTCCCGGATCACGGCATTGGTGGCCTTCACCGCGTCCTCGATAGAGGAGAACGGGATCAGGAGGTCAACCTGGGCCTTGGGTTTGGGCAGCAGCCGCAAAGTGATCTC
The DNA here is from genome assembly GCA_018821925.1 of Candidatus Edwardsbacteria bacterium. Classification (NCBI taxonomy): domain Bacteria; phylum Candidatus Edwardsiibacteriota; species Candidatus Edwardsiibacteriota bacterium. Next base: position 40,484 of record JAHJLF010000044.1, on the reverse strand, counting down.
GGTAATGATGGCCAAGGTTCCTTCCGACCCGCATATCAAATGCATCAGGTCGTAACCCGAAACGTCCTTGATGATCCTGCCCCCCAGCCGGGAGATATCGCCGTTGGGCCAGACCACCTCCAACCCGCACAGATAGTGCCGGGTGACGCCGTATTTGAAGGCCCTGGCCCCGCCGGCGTTCTCGGCTATGTTCCCGCCGATGGAGCAGGACTCCAGACTGGCCGGATCCGGCGGATAGAACAACCCCTTCTCCTCGACCTCCTTCTGCAATTGTCCGGTAATCACCGCCGGCTGGGTGACCACCATCAGATTCTCTTGGTCTATCTCCAGGATTTTGTTGAATCGCTCCAATGACAGCAGGATTCCGCCGCACACCGGCAGGGCCCCGCCCGACAATCCGGTGCCGGCGCCCCGGGGAGTAACCGGGATCTTCTCGGCGTTGGCCAGTTTCATTATGGCCGAAACCTCAAGCGTATCGGCCGGCTTGACCACCACCGCCGGCATGAACTTGTGGTGCAGGGTCTCGTCGTGGGAATAGGGCTCCTTGTCGTCGTCCAGGGTTATCAGATATTTCTCCCCAACGATAGAAACCAATTTTTTTAGAATATGGTTATTTACCTGGTTATAATCCATTCTCTCCTTAAGCGCAGAAATATTCGCGGCATTCGAAGGCCTTTTTTATTTGAGCTATGTTCATCCCTTTGCCCAGCAGGATCATCAGCTTGATCCGGGCCTTCTGCCCCGGCAGATGCCCGCCCAGGATCACGCCCTTCCTGATCAGCTGTGCCCCGCCGCCAGGGTAGGCATAGGTTCCCAACACCCTGCCCCCGATGCAGCGGGAACAAAGAACGACCGGGATCTTTTTACCGATGGCGTATTCTATGCCGGGCACTACATCTGGCGGAATATTGCCCCGGCCCATGCCCTCGATCACTATTCCCTTCGACCCGGAATCGACGGCATATCTAATAAGTCGCGAGTCCATCCCCACTGCCATTTTAAAAAGATCCACCCTGGGCTGTATCTTCCTGACTGCATAATGCTCACGGTACATCGGCTGGCGATAGAACAGCACCCGGTCCTGATCCACCCAGCCCAAGGGCCCAAGGTCGGGGCTACGGAATGTCTCAAAAGAATCGGTGCTGGTCTTGGTCACCTCCCCGGCCGAGTTGATGGTGTTATTCAGGAACACCAGCACCCCCTTGTTGCGGGCATCGGGCGAGACCGCTGTCCGGGCGGCGCCCATCAGGTTGGCCGGGCCGTCCCAGCCCAGCTCAGTGCAGTCCTTCATGGCCCCGACCACCACCACCGGCTTGGGAGAGGATATGGCCAGGTCAAGAAAGTAGGCCGTCTCCTCAAGGGTATCGGTGCCGTGGGTGATGATCGCGCCTTTGATATCTGCCTTAGCTAGATATTTTCTGGCGATGCTGGATATCTCCAGCATCATCTCCGGCGTGATATGCGGCCCGGGGAACTGCCCGTAGTCGTGCACCTCTATCTTGAAATTTTTAGTGATCACCGGCAGAAGCTTGAGGATGTCCCGACCCTTGAAGGCCGGCACCGCGCCCCCGCTCTTTTTGCTGGATTTCATGGAGATAGTGCCGCCGGTGAAGATGATGGCTATTTTTGGTTTTGTCATTTATTTAACATTGATTTATTTACCACAGAGGCACAAAGACACAAAGTAATTTTCATTTCTATTATTATGCAGTGAGTTTTTGTGGAATCTAGTCTATCACAAGTTACATAGATATGCTGAATCTTCGCGTCTTGGCGGTTAAAAAGTTAACATTATAAGCTTGTCCAATACAACTGAATATTACTGCAAAAAAGCCCGGCTTTTAAGAAAAAACGAGGCGATCTTATCGCCCCGTTTTTTGATTGTATGGAATTATTTCTGTTTTTCTTCCTTTTCCTTCTTGGCCTCTTCGATGATCTTTTGGGTGGCCTCGAAAGGCACCGGATCGTAATGGGAGAACTCCATCTCGAAGCTGCCCCGTCCCTGGGTCATGGAACGCAGGGAGGTGGAATATTTGTACATCTCGCCCTGGGGCGCGGTGGCCTTGATCACCTGCATGCCCTTGGCCGAATCCATCCCGCTGATGCGGCCCCGGCGGGAATTGAGGTCGCCCATCACCTGGCCGGCGAATTCCTCAGGGAGGGCCACCTCCAGTTTCATGATGGGCTCCAGTAGAACAGGGGAGGCATCCAGCACGCCCTTCTTGAGGGCCATCGATCCGGCGATCTCGAAGCTGGTTCCGGAGGAATCCACCGGGTGATAAGAGCCGAAATATATGGCCGCCCTTAAGTCCACAATGTGGTAGCCCGCCACCGCCCCTTCCAGCATGGCCGCCTTGACGCCCTTCTCCACTGAGGGGATGAAGTTTCCGGGCACCACTCCGCCCACCACCTCGTCCACGAACTCGAATCCTCCGCCCCGGGGCAGCGGCTCCAGGCGCAGCCAGACATCTCCGTACTGGCCGTGCCCGCCCGACTGTTTCTTGTGCTTGCCCTGAATCTCCACCTTCTTGGAGATGGTCTCGCGGTAAGGGATTCTGGGCTTGATGATGGTGACCTCCACACCGAATTTCCTCTTCAACCGCCCGACCATGATATCCAGGTGCAGTTCGCCCAGGCCGTTGATCAGGGTCTGCCGGATCTCAGGGACGAAGCCGTAGGTAAAGGTGGGATCCTCCTCGTTAAGTCGGGAAAGCCCGACCGATATCTTGCCTTCGTCATCCTTGGATTTGGCTTCAACTGCGACCGATATCGACGGATGGGGAAGGATGGCCTCCGGCAGGATGATCTGGTTGCCCTTGGTGCTGATGGTGTCGCCGGTGCCCGATTCTTTCAGCTTTACTGCGATGCCGATGTCGCCGCAATTGATTTTGGTTGCATCGATGCGGTCCTTGCCGTTGGGAAAGTAGAACTGTCCGATTTTTTCGGCTTTGCTGAGGGAGGCGTTATAAAGCTCTATCCCCGGCTCCAGCGTGCCGGAATACATCCGAAAATAATTCAGATTGCCGGCATGCGGTTCGATAAAAGTCTTGAACATGAACAGCACCGGGGTTCCGGCCGGGTCGCACTTGATGATTATTTCTTCATCGCTGCCGGCTTTTTTGGCAACCACTTCTTCGGTATCGGCCGCCGTCGGGAAGAAGGCCACAATGGAATTCAACATGGCGTTAACCCCCACCTGGAAATAACCATCTCCGGCGAACACCGGGACCAAACTTCCTTTTCTGATGGCTATTTTTAAACCCTTGGATACTTCCTGATCGGTCAGGCTATCGCCGTTCAAAAATTTCTCCATCAGGCTATCGTCGGATTCGGCCACCGCCTCCACCAGTTTATCCCGGTATTCCTTGGCTTTGCCGGCCATATCGGCCGGAATTTCTCCGATGGTGGAATTTCCCTCGCTCTCGGTAAAGGCCTTCATCACCGTAAGATCCACCACTCCCTTCAGGTTCAACTGGTCGCCGATGGGCAGGGTCAGGGGCACTGCCTGATGGCCGAACATGTCGCGGACCTGTTCCAGCGATTTATAAAAATCGGCATGCTCCTTCAGCAGGCGGGTCAGGAAGATGGCCCGGGGAAGCTTCAGTTCGTCTGAGTACTTCCAGCACTTGTCGGTGCCCACCTCTATCCCGGCCACCCCCTGGGCCACGATGATCACGCAGTCGGCCACCCGCATTCCGGCCTTGACCTCGCCGGCAAAATCAGCGTAGCCCGGAGTGTCTATTACATTCAGCTTATGGTCCTGGTGTTCGCAGGCCGCCAGGGCCGAGAAGATGGATATCTTGCGGGTGGTCTCATCGATGTCGAAATCGAAGATGGTGTTGCCGTCGTCCACCCGCCCCAGGCGCCCGGTGGGGTTGCCGGCATGGACCATGGCCTCGGCCAGGGTGGTCTTTCCGCAACCGCCGTGGCCAGCCAATACAATGTTGTGGATCTTGTCCGCAGTATAATTCTTCAAAACGTCCCTCCCGATATATGTAATTTTGTTGTTTTATAAAGTAAACAGGATTTGAATTATAACAATCTTGATATATAAAAGTCAACAATATATTGATTTTTCAGCCGAACCCCCGATTGTGAACCTGGCACCAATCATCCCAGCCGTAATCTGCTTATTTGGCCTGCTCGATCTGCTGGCTGTTCTTCTTGACCGCCGAGTGCCGGCTGAATATCTTCATGCCGTCGTTGAGAATGGTGAACAGCATCAGCATGATCAGAATGGCGATCCCGATCTGCTGGATGACCACCTGCACCTTGACCGGCAGGGTCTTTTTTCTTATCCCCTCCAGCAGGCTGAAGAATATCACGCCCCCGTCCAGCACCGGCAAGGGCAGGAGATTAAGAACCATCAAACTGATGGAAAGTAGCGCCACCAGCAGCATCAGGTCGCTGAAGCCTTTTTTGGCGGTGCTCCCGGCCATCTCTCCTATCATCAGAATGCCGCCCAGCTGTTTGGCCGAGGAGGGTTTTACCACTATCTTGTATAACACGCCATAAGTGCGGGCCACCAAGCTTCCGGTGCTGACCGTGGCATTGGCGATCGAGGCCCAAAGTCCCAGGCGCAGTTTATAACTCCCGAACACCGGGGCGGTGACACCAATGACGCCCGCCGTGCCCTGCCCCGGATAATCCTGTTCCACCGGGGTGATCCGAACACTGAAGGTATCGGAACCACGTTCGATCAACAGCTTGGTCTCCCGCCCGGCATTCTTATTGATGATCTCCCTCATGCCGTCCCATGTTTTTACCGGCAGGCTGTCTATGGCCAGTACGATGTCCCCGGCGTTAAGCCCGGCCTGATAGGCCGGCAGGCTGGGGTAGACCTCTCCCAATTGCGCCGGCACCGCGGGCTCGATATTCTCCAGGAATTTTATCCGTTGGGATGAGGGAATATTAAGAACTATTCTCTCTCCGGTCCGGTCTAAGGTGAGGGATAATGAGTCGGCCGCTCTCTCCGTCTGCAGTTCCTGCCACATGCCGTGCCAGGTTTTTACTTCTTTCCCGTCAATCGAAACTATCCGATCGCCCTCGGTTATGCCTATCTGCTGGGCTATGCTTCCCGATCCCACCTTGCCGACCGAAGTGGAATAATCTGGAGCGTTGAATCCGACCAGCCCCAGCATAATAAATATCAGAAAGGCGGTAAGCAGATTGGCCATCGGGCCGGCCAGGGCCATCAGCACCCGGCCCCACCAGGGGGCGGCCATATAGTCGCCGGGCTTAGCGACATAGTTTTCTTCAAAAGCTTCCTCGCCGTCCAATTTTATATATCCCCCCAGCGGGAGAGCCGAGATCAAATACTGGGTATCGCCTTTTTTGAATCCGAACAATTTGGGGCCGAATCCCAGGGAGAATTTCAAGACCCTGATGCCCACCTTCTTGGCCACGTAGAAATGGCCCAGCTCGTGGACAAACACCATGATCCCCAGAACGAACAATGTTGCCAGAATTGTTATCACTATTATGACTCCTGTTTGTTATTTGTTATTAAAAGGCATGCAAACCAGACCCATGGTGCCCAAAATATTCACCGTGTTCTTTTGATCTTCGACCTTAAGATAATCCAGGCCTAGGGAAATTCCCACGCTGGGAACAAGTTTGATGACCGCCCCGCCGCCGATCCTGAAGATTGTTTCGCTTTGGCTATAATTTCCAGATGAGCTGGTAATGATATCCATCTCGCCGGCCACAAAAGGCAGGAACTTACTGTTCTTGTTTCCAAAGTACTGGGCAATTCGCGGCCCGATCAAGGTCATGGTGGAACTGCTGCTGTACGGCGAATAATAATAACTAATGTTGCTGCTGGACATGGATGTTCCGATATTAATGAATCCCACACTGCCACCCAAAGAAAGTCCGTTATTTATCAGGTAATTCCAGCTCGCCCCGGCTGCAAAAATTGTTGTGGTATAGGTGTACTCATAACTGGTCTCGTCCCACCAAACAAGTCCGGTTACTTTCTGGCGGCTATAAAAATAGGCGGAGGCAAAATTATACATACTGAAACCCTCCAACCGCAGGGAGGGTTCGAAAGATTTAATAACGGCAATGCTATCGGTTATTACAGTAACGGGTGCTGGAGATTCGGGATTTAAAACCTCTGTTTCTGTTTGCTGGATAGAAACGCTATCGGATGCTGCAGTTTGTGAATATGCTTTACTTTGTGGTGAAATAATAATAATAAGGGAGACCAATGCCGGCAGTAAGACTCGGTGCATGGGAACCTCCTTTAATGAATTTGCTTTATTTTATCTCAAAGGCCTGCTTTAAAAACGCCTCTCCCTCGGACATCTTTTCCTGGGCAAAACACAATTTGGACAGCATCTTCAGCATCTCCCCCACCTTGATGTGTTTGGGACCGTATCCTTTCTGCCAGATGGCCATCGAACGGTAGCAGAGGGCCTCGGCCTCGCTGTTCCGGCCCTGCCCGTGCTGCAGCTCCGCCAGCCGGACCAGGGGCTCCGCCACCTCGGGATGATCCGGCCCCAGGGTGCGTTCATAAATGGAGATGGCCCGGAGATAATAGGCCTCGGCTTTATCATAATATCCCTGGACCGAAGAAAGGGTGGCCAGGTTTTTATAGGTGGTGGCCAGATAGGGACTTTCCTGCGGCAAATGGATCTCGTCTATCTCCAAAGCCCGGCGGTAGATGGTTTCGGCCTCCACAAATTTCTGCTGCGTTCGGTAGAGGTCCCCCAGGTTATTTAGATATATTGAGATATCCGGATGTTCCGGGCCCTGTGTCTTTTCTTTTATTTCTATGGCTTTCAGGTATAGCTCCTCGGCCTCGCTCTTTCTTCCCTGAGCCGTATAAACCTCGGCCAGGTTGTTGTAGCATAAGGCTATTCTAGGGTGCTCGGGGCCGTAGGCGTTCAGTGACATTTCGAGGGTCGTATTGCACAGGGACTCGGCCGCCGGCAGACGGTTCAGATCGCGATACAGCCCGGCCAGATTCATCAGTATTTCTGCCAGCATCGGATCATTGGCGCCGGATTCCTTTTGGAAGATTTCCCGGGCCTTAAGTAAAATTTCCTCGGCCGGTGCGAACCGGCCCAGTATTTTGTAAACCGTCCCGATATTGGCCATCAGTCTGGCCTGCGCCAAGTTATCGTGCTCTGCCAGTTTTTTATAGAGGTTGAGGGATTTTTCATAAAACGGCAGGGCCTCGTAATAACGCCCCTGAATGCTGCACAAAACTGCCACCTTATTAAAACAAGAAGCAACTGTCAGGCTCTCCGGGCCGGATTCCCTGATGGTTATCTCCATAATTTTGCGGTGCAGGCGATCGGCCAAGGAAAACTTTCCCCAGTGGGTATAGATCTCCGCCAGTTCTTTTAGCAGGGGGATCAATTCGGGGCTGTCCGGACCGAGCCTTGCTTCCGCCTCCCTCAGCTCAAGCTCTTTGCTTTTTATTTGGTCCCTGTCTCCAGGCATAAACCGGTTCCTTTCGATCTTTAATCCAGTGCATCATTATAACATAAAATTGGATCTATTTTAACAAAAATTCCAGTTCGATTCCCAGCTCAGTGTTTTTAGTAATCTGGCCCTGGTAATCCCTTATCTGCCTGGCTATTTTCAGATAAAAGGCCCCGGAGCGCCCCAAAGCATATCTCAAAAATAAAGCATCCCGCCGCCCCAGGCCCCAGTAGCCGTGAAAGCTCCCCCCGGACCTTAGCTCCGGCTCCGCCAGGTAGAGTCTGGCATCGTAACTGGGTGCGTGATGAAAAACCGATTGAGTTTGGATCGTAATATCTTTAGGCAGCTGGGCTTTTACGGCTAAGGATATTATTTCGCCGCGTTTCTTGCCATCGTACCGGGAATCCCCGAAAAAGGATGTTTGATACCTGCCGCCGGCGCTGTAATTTTTTGCCAATTGCCACCGCAGCCCGGCCTTGAGGGTAATGTTCGAGGTATGGTATACCGGATCGCCGGATTGTCCATCGTCAAAATATTCCTTCTGCAGGGATCTGATCCGAAGATCGGCCAGGAGACCCTGGAGTATTTTTTTATCCAGCCTGGCTTCGTAGCGAAAACCCCTGTAACCCTGGGATGAAATGGGAAATGGCTGCCAGGGATAGAATTGGTTATAGATGGCCGATACATCAAAACCCAAAGGAGCCCGGTACAAACCGGCGATGGTGGCCCCCTTTTCGTCATCGCCGCCGTAATAATTTTCCGAATTGAAACGGGGAGGGTTGAATTCCGGGGAATATCCGTAAAAATTGATTCGGCCGGCATAATCCCGCTCCATAAACCCGATCTCCCCGATATACCCGCCAACCGCCCCCTCTCCCTTGGCCAGCTCAAGCGAGGCCCAGTTTTTATCCCTTATGGTCCTGGCATCCAGGCTGATCAGGGAAGCATTATATAATCCTTCGACCGACGTTTTATCGAAGGACCGGTTATAGCCGGTTATCCCGATATTGCAGAAGCGGCCGGCGCTTATGCCCGCCCGTCCGCCGATGATGGTTTCGGCCGAATTGTTTTTCCTTTCCAGCTCCGCATCGCTGCGATGATGTCCGTCGTCATAGATGCTGGTTATTTGGTCCAGCGAATCTATTTTGGCATCCATCTGCCGCCGGGAGGCAAAACAGATAATGTTTAAGTTGTCATCTAATGGGTATTTTAAGCATAGTCCCCTTAAGCCCCTGTATTCATGGGATGAAAAATACGGCCGGATCGCTGCCGCGTCAAGCCGGGCCGAGCCGGTCCAGTAGCTGGAGAATATGCGGGGTGAGCTGCCGCCGAACACCAGCCCCTCCCCGATCTTCATCTGATAATCCCCTATTATTACCTGCTTTGTTCCCCCGCCATCCGACCACCATACATTGCCGGAATAATAGTCGTTCCAGGCCGGCTCGCCCACATCATGCTGGCATTGCCCGAACATCTCCCAATTTTTCTCCGGGCGAAACCACATCCGGGTGCGGCTCTCCATCGGCGAACCGTGAAAACTGCCGTCGGCAATGCCGTCCGCATCCGGCCATTTTCGCTGCAGCCTGGTGGAAAACTTTAATTTGACGCTATTGGTGGGGAGATAGGAATCAAGGCAAATATAGGGCAGCAAAGATTCCACGGCCGGCAGATCCAAAATGGAATCCCTGGCCAGAATGAATGGGTCGTTCAATTTGGGGTGGCTTTTTAAATACCGGTCCAGCCGGAGGGCCTGGTAGGGGGTGATCGCCGGAAGGATCATCAGTTGATCAAGATTGGCATGATTGAGATTTACCGGGTGCTCCTGCAGATAGAGCATCTGCTCGGCAAGATCCTGCGAGGCCTGCTCGTCCTCGATGTCGGGCATCTCCTGAGCGCCAGCATTTAAGGAGATTGCTATCAGCATCACCAAGCCCTTCAGGAATTTGTTCATGGCCCGATAGTGATAAGATTCTTTATCTCTTCGTAGGTCTTCCGCCCGATGCCCTTGACGTTCATTATATCCTCCAGGCTCCGGAATGGTCCGTTCTCCTGGCGGTAGGCGGTAATGTCCCCGGCAGTCTTGGATCCGATGCCCGGCAGAGCGGCCAATTCCTGGGCCGAGGCCTGGTTGATATTGATAATTACCGGAATATCGGGTTTGTATTCCAGAGTCATATACGGTACCATTCTCTCCAGCATTGAGAGGCCGATCCCCCTGACTTCGGCCAGGTCATCGAGGTATTTGAACGGCCCGATGCTGTCGCGATAAGCAATGATATCCGCGGCCGATTGGGGCCCGATACCCGGCAGGAGGCAGAGGTCATCAAATGAAGCGCCGTTGGGATCTATCTTTTCGATGATTTTGACGGTTTGAGTATTCTCTATCCTGACCTCCTCATGCCTGGCAAATATCCTCTGGGTGATATAGTTCAGGCTTAGGCAGTGGGATAGCCCCAGATCGGTGTGGGTCCTGACGGCATAATCCAGCCTTAAATTTTTATATATCACCCCGAAGCCCAGGCTGGCTGCATTTGGCCGGTCGCAGAATCCGGCCCGGAGGGCTAAAAGGTTGCGATAGCGGTATTCCTGCCCGATGCGTACCTGGCTGGGCCAGTCGCGCTGGCAATACAGTTCAAAGGACAATGTAATTTCATCTGAGGGCTCCACCGCCACGCCCAGCGAAAGGCTTTGCGAGATCTCCTCCCGGTTTTGGCCGATGGTCGGTCGGTTCACATTGGCAGCCATCATTCCCAGCGCCAGCCATTCTGCCGGTTTGCCCAGCAACCCTAGGTCCAGCCCCATTCCGGCCGCTGAGCCGTATCTTTCGATGTTTAACTGATAGCAGTTAAGGGAAACACCCACTGCCGCCTTTTCTATCAGGCGGTAGGAGAAAGCCCCTTTTAAAATATTTTCCCGGTAAAGGCGATTGCCCATAGTAGCCAGCACCACGCCCACGCCCATTTTATCCTTACGATGGGCATAGGCGCCGGAGAAGGCCGTCAGGTCTGTCAGCCCGAACGGGATCGCACTGCCGCTGGAGGCCGAGAGATCGCCTGCCAGCGCCGGCAGGGCCGGATTATACAGGTCGCTGCCGGTCATGTCGGATAGCGCCACCCCGGCCCCGGCCAGACCGTAGAGCCGGGCATCGGTCTGGATCTCTTCAAAGGAGGCAACGGCTAAGACTGGAAACAGCACCACCAGGGTCAAATGATATGCAGTTTTCATAAACAACTGACATTCTATTTAGTGTTACGATATTGACATTGCCATTAGATTATACTAATACAATTTATTGATTTTTGTCAATGACCCAAATTAAGATTCTTTAAAATATTTTTTTGGAGGGTGAGGGAAAATGAAAAGCCTCGGAAGGGGTGGTCAGGACAGGCATGTATGTGGGCGTGATACACGAATCGCCCCTACAATATTGGATTTGGCATGCAACCAAAACACCCCTCCTGTCCTCCCCTTATTAGGGGAGATAAATCCCCTCGCCTGGTTTAGCAGGAGAGGAGACAAGGGGGTGAGGTCAATATAAAAACCCCTTCCCAGTGGGGAAGGGGTAGGCCTGCCCGCCTATATGGGCTACAGGCTAATGGCGGGGGTTGGGCTGGAGGTGTTCAAATAAAGGAGATATCAAAGCGTTCCCGGCCATCCGCCGAAGAGATAGCGGACGGCCTTCGCTTTTGTAACAATTTCATTATATGTTATAAAACAATGATAAATCAAATACTAAATCGCCATAGATTCCTATTTTTCTTACTTGTAACACCTGTCAATTTCCGTCTTTAATTTTTCCGCAAGGGATATATCTTTATGTTTCAAAGTTTCATACTCATTTAATGCAGAATATTTATCTTCAAGCAATAAATATATTAAACCTAAGTTGTAATGTATATCATTTCTATCTTTTTCGATTTCAAGAACATCAAAACATACTTTTTTAGCTTCATTGTATTGGCCGATATAGCAGTAACATTGTGATAATTTTAGGTATGCATCAATAAATCCTGGTTTTTTATCTATTGCTTTTTTAAACGCTTCTATTGCTTCAGTGTAATTTCGCAGTTTGCCATAACTGAGGGCCAAACTAAAATATATTTCATCATAATTTGGATCAGATTCAATCACTCGGTTGAAGTAAAATATTGCCGTAGAATGCCTATCATTAATTGCGTATATCAAGCCCAGTAAACAGTTGGCTTCACTAAAGTCTTTTTCCAATTTCACGGCCTTTTCAAGGTATTCAATGGCTTTTTGTTTGTTGCCAAGTTTATAATATGCAAGACCGATATTATAATAAATCCCAGCACCGTTTGATTTCAATTTGAGAGCTTTATTATATTCCAGTATGCTTTTTTCTCGATCTCCAAGTTTATCGTAACAATTGCCTAAATAGACATATATATCTGAATTGTATTTTGGGTTTAAGTTTATGGCATATTTATAATAATCAATTGCTGTTGAAGTTTGTCCTTCTTTTTCATGGATAATACCCAGATAGTAATAGGGGTTGGCATCCTTTGGTTCACATTCTATGGCCTTTTCTAAAACACTTTTAGCCGCGGAAAACATTTCTTTTTTATAGTAACACCATCCCAACAAGATATAGGCGTCAGTATATCCGGGATTCATTTGAACGGCTTTTTGAAACTGGCTTATCGCCTTATCCCTTTCACCAACATTTTCATATGCCTTTCCCAACGAATAGTGTATCTCCGGTTTTCTAGAATCACTCTCCATAAGCCTTTCATAACAACCAATGGCCTTATTGTTTAAATTGAGGTGCAGATATAAATTTCCCAGATAATATAAGCCAGTCCCGTTATTTAACAAGACATATATTGCTATTATCAACAACAGGGCGTATAAAAATATGGCCCATATTATTTTGGTAGCTATTTTTTTCTTATTATCCATACTTGAAGTGTCATTTGATAATTTACAGAATCATACATTAAAAACAAGTATTTCGTCAATCCTTATTTAAAAAGCTTCATCCGCTAAGGATGAAGCTTAAATAAAGAAGAGATCAAACCACTTCCGGCCATCCGCCGAAGAGATAGCGGACAGCCTTGGCTTATAAAATCTTAATCCTATTATCCGTTATCCGCAGACCGAGACCCTTTTTTAGTCCATCAAACGCCGCATGTAGGTGGGTATCTCCAAATCGTCCTGTTTTACAGCACTGACCTGGCCTTTGGTGACTATGGTCTGGATGTTGGAGCGCTGGTCCTTGCGCTGAAAGGTCCCCGGAGCCAGGTTCTCCTTGCGGAAGGACTGGGGAAAATCTATCCGGTTGTTGTCAGGGAGGTCCTTCTCCATCTTGGGTGCGCCGCCGCCCAGGCCGGTGGCGATCACGGTCACGCTCATATTATCCCCGGCCTCAGGGTCTATCACCGTTCCAAAGATCAGGTTGGCCTCCTCGCCGGCCGCACTGCGGATCACCAACGCCACCTCGTTGACCTCGGTCAGGGTCAGCTCGTCGCTGGCCGAGATGTTCAGCAGGATGGCCTTGGCCCCCTTGATGGAAACGCCCTCCAGCAGGGTGTTGGCGATGGCTTCCTCGGCCGCGGTGATGGAGCGGTTCTCGCCGGTGCCGATGCCCACGCCCATCAGGGCATCGCCCCGCTCCAGCATCACCGAGCGAACGTCGGCGAAGTCTACGTTCACCAGGCCGGGAACGGTGATCAGGTCCGAGATGCCGCGGGTGGCCTTGAGCAACACATCGTCTATGATCCGGAAGGATTCAGTCAGCTTGGTCTGCTTGCCCACCACCGACAGCACCCGCTGGTTGGGGATGACGATCAGGGTGTCCACCCGCTCCTTCAGATCCCGGATGCCCTCCTCGGATTGCAGGATCCTCTTGCGACCCTCCCACTCGAAGGGCTTGGTGACCACCGCCACGGTTAGGATATTCATCTCCCGGGCCAGGTCAGCCACCATCGGGGCGGCCCCGGTCCCGGTGCCCCCGCCCATCCCGGCGGTAATGAACAGCATATCGCTGCCCGAGATCATCTCGGCCACCCGGGCCTTGTCCTCCTCGAAGGCCCGGCGCCCGATCTCGGGATTGCCCCCCGAGCCCAAACCCCTGGTCAGCTTGTGCCCGATCTGCAGTTTCTGGTTGGCCAATGATTTCCTCAGCACCTGCAGATCGGTATTGACGGCGATGAAGTCCACCCCGTTCAGGCCGGCCTCCACCATCCGGTTGACGGCGTTACCGCCGCCGCCGCCCACTCCCACTACCTTGATGTTGCAGCGTTCGCTGATAACATCCTCTTCAAATTCCAGCATTCTCTCTTCTCCTTTATTTATTTTCTTGGGTTCGTTCTGAATGATGCCGTACAACGGCTCGGCGATCGCCTCGGCGATCTGCTGTTCCAAAAGTTTTATCTGTTCGGCCATGATCGGACCTCCTGATTTTCGTGTTCCCTGATAACGAGTTTATATGATTTTATTTTCATCCGTTGAAAAGATCGCCGAACCAGCCCTTCATCTTGCCCAGGATCGATTCGAAGGGATTGCTGTCGTCTATCGAGTCCCCCTTGAACCTCCGGGCGTAGCCGTAAAGCACCAGCCCCACGCCGGTGGCGTACATCGGGTCCTTGATCAGGTCCACCACCCCGCTGACGCCGCGCGGCTCGCCCAGCCTGGCCGGCTGGTTGAACACCTGCTCCGCCAGGGAAGCGGACCCGGGAAGCTTGGCCGCACCGCCGGTTAGGACCACCCCGGCCCCCAGCATCTCGCCGTAGTCGGACCGCTTGATCTCCCGGCTGGCTAAGCTGAATATCTCCTCCATCCGCGGTTCGATTATCTGGGCCAAAACCTGGCGGGACACCTCCCGCTCCTCGCGCCCGGCCACCCCGAACACCCCGATCATCTCATCCTCCTTGACCTGCGACAGGGTGGCGCAGCCGTATTTCTTTTTGATGCTCTCGGCCTGCTCGGTGGGGGTCCGAAGACCGATGGCGATATCGCTGGTCAGGTTGTTGCCGCCTAAACCTATCACCGCTGTGTGACGGATGGAGTCCTCGAAGAACATGGCGATATCGGTGGTCCCGCCCCCGATGTCCAGCAGCGCCACTCCCAGCGACTTTTCGTCCGGTGTCAGCACCGCATAGCTGGAGGCCAGCGGCTGCAGCACCAGGTCGTCCACCTTGAGTCCCGCCCGCTTGATGCTCTTGTAGATGTTCTCGGCCGAGGCCACCGCCCCGGTGACTATATGGACCTCCACCTCCAGCCGCACCCCGGCCATCCCGATGGGGTCCTTGATGCCCTTCTGGTCGTCGACGATGAAGCCTTGGGGGATCACATGCAGGATCTCCCGGTCCATGGGAATGGCCACCGCCTGGGCGGCATCTATCACCCGCTCCACGTCAGCTTGGGTTATCTCGTTGCCCCCCCGGGAGACGGCGATCACCCCCCGTGAATTGATGGAGCGGATATGATCCCCGGCGATCCCGGCATAGACCGAGTTTATCTTGACCCCCGCCATCAGCTCGGCCTCGGAGACCGCCTTCTCGATGGACCGGGCGGTCTTCTCCAGGTTGACCACCACCCCCCTCCGCAGGCCCTCCTCCGAGGAACAGGTGCCGACCCCCACTATTTTAAGCTGATCCCTCTCGACCTCGGCGATTATGCAGGCGATCTTGGTGGTGCCCAGATCCAAACCCACGATTGTATTAGCCATTTCCGGCCTCCTTTATGATGCTCTTGACGATTTATATTTTCAAAAATATTTTTAGTTGTCTCTGGCTTTATCTTCTTGTCCCAGGACCAGCGCCTGTCTCTTGATCACAGCCTGTCCGTTGAAACGCAGGTCTATCCCGGTGGTGGTAAGGTTTTCGTTCTTCAGGGTTTCCAGCACCTCTCCCAGCTTCTGCCATTGCTTTTTAAAGTGACCGTTGCCGAAGTGTACCGCCACCCCTCCCGGCAGCCACAGCTTTATATCGTTCTCGTCGGCCGGATCGAACAACCACTCGTTCTCCACCCAGGGGGCCGACTCTATCAGCCTCAGGGTCCGCCAGACTCCCACTGTGCCGGCTCCCTTCATCTTCAATCGGGGAAGTTTTTCCCTGCAGCTGTCAGCGGACATTAGAGCGGTCCTGAAGACCATCCCTTCAGCGTCGATAATCAGCTGGCCATCATGCTGTAGTTCGGCCAGAGGCTTCCGCTCGGTGATATGGAGGTCCACTATCCCCCAGGGCCACACCGTGAATTTGGTTCTTTTTACCGCCGGATATTTTTGGCAGACCCGGGCCGCGATTTTGTTATACCCTGCCCTCCAGAGGATCCGGCCGTTCAGGTCTCCGGCTATTTCCATGATCCCGGCGGTATCCGTCATCCGGTTCCCGTTGATATTGACCTGTTTTATGGTAAAGATCCCTTTTTTAAGGACTTGTTTATATCCATAGAATCCTGCGGCCAGCATTGCCGAGAAGATGATCAGAACCAATACGGCTTTCAGTTTACCTTTTTGCCGGCGCTTTTTATGTAGTCGCCCGGCGCTCTTCCGGTCGAAATAAGCGGTCATGGTTCCCCGACGGTCTTGACTTCGGGCACCAGCTCTATGCCGATAGTTTTATAGGTTCTTTCCTTTATGATGCCGATCAACTTCAATACATCGGCCGCTCGGGCCCCGCCGTTGTTGATAATGAAGTTGGCATGTTTGCTGGAGACCTTTGCCCCGCCTATCTTTTTCCCCTTTAGGCCTGCTACGCCGATCAGTCGGCGGGCTGAATCATTAGTTGGATTTTTGAAGATGCATCCGGCCGAGGGCAGGCTCAAGGGCTGATTTCTCTGCCTTTTGCTCATCCACTGTTCCATGGCTGACTTTATCCTGTTCCTTCGGCCCTGCTGCATCTCAAGCTCGGTGCCAGCGATCACAAAGCCCTCGGGATATTCGGAATGGCGGTAGCCGAAATTTATCTGGGCGGCCCGCAAGGTCAGCCGGTCACCGGATTGAGTATATCCCCAGACCTTTTTGACTATATCCGACATCTGGCCGCCATAGGCCCCGGCATTCATCAACAGCGCCCCGCCCACCGAGCCCGGGATCCCCACTCCCCACTCCAGCCCGGCCAGGCTCATTTCGGCCGATCCTTCCACTAGCCGGGGAAGGGCGTACCCGGCGCCAACCTTAAGGGTGTTTTCTTTTCTGTCCGCCTGCCGGAACCCGGCGGTCATCTTTATCACCACTCCCCGGATGCCGCCGTCCAGCACCAGCAGATTGGTGCCGTTTCCCAGAACCATATATGGAATCCTTGACTTATGTATCCCGGCCAGCAGGTTCTGCAGGTCAGCCTCATCGGCCGGGATCACCAGCAGGTCGGCCGGCCCGCCTATCCTGAAGGAGGTATGGCGGGACATCGGCTCGCTGAAACGGCACTGTCCTTTGGCCTTGGCGGCCAGCTGTTTTAATATATTTGATGGGATCTTCATTTATTAAGGAATTCTTCCCCGTATTTATATATATCCCCGGCCCCCAGGGTAATGACGATATCGTTGGGCTTGACTATCTTCTCCAGTTCGTCCGGAATATTATTTTTATCGGCCACATAGTGGACATTGCGGTGGCCCTTCTCTCTGGCCGCCTTGGCGATCAGCTCCCCTGTCACCCCCTGGATCGGGGATTCCCGGGCCGGGTAAACGTCGGTGACCACCAGCACGTCGGCTTGGAAAAACGCCCCGCCGAACTCAGTGTGGAAATCCCGGGTCCTGCTGTACAGGTGCGGCTGGAAGACCGCCACCACCCGGCGGGAAAAGCCGTCCTTGGCCGCCTTGAGGGTGGCCTCTATCTCGGTGGGATGATGGCCGTAATCGTCAATCACCAGCGCCCCGTTCTTCTCGCCCTTTATCTCGAACCGGCGATAGACCCCGTTGAATTCCGCTAATGCCTGGGCGATTTTTTCAAAAGGTATCTCCATGTCCAGCCCCACCGCGATGGCCGCCAGCGAATTTTTTACATTGTGCACTCCGGGCAGGTTCAGGTTTATATTTCCCATAAACCCCCGGCCATTGTGCACCTCAAAGCTGGTTTTCATTCCGTCGAACTTCAAATCCCTGGCCTGCAGGTCAGCCTGCGATGACAGGCCGTAGGTGATGCACCTCTTCTCCAGGCGCGGCATGATGGCCTGCACTCCCCGCTCGTCTAAGCAGGCAATGATGGCTCCGTAGAAGGGAACCTTGTTGGCGAATTCCACAAAGGCATTCTTGATCTCGTCCAGGTCCTTGTAGCAGTCCAGGTGTTCGGCTTCGATGGTGGTGATCACCGCTATCACCGGGGCCAGCTTCAAAAACGAACGGTCGAACTCGTCGGCCTCGGCCACCAGATATTCTCCGGTGCCCAGCTTGGCGTTGCTGCCTAATGAGCGGACCTTCCCGCCGATGACCAGGGTGGGATCCCGCCCGGCCTGGGTCAGCACCTGGCCGATCATGGAAGTGGTGGAGGTCTTGCCGTGGGTTCCCGCTATACCAATGCCTATCTTAAGGCGCATCAGTTCGGCCAGCATCTCGGCCCGGCGG
This sequence comes from Candidatus Edwardsbacteria bacterium, assembly GCA_018821925.1. Lineage (NCBI taxonomy): Bacteria > Candidatus Edwardsiibacteriota > Candidatus Edwardsiibacteriota bacterium. Next base: position 22,526 of record JAHJLF010000044.1, on the reverse strand, counting down.
ATCACCGGGATCTTTTTCTCATGAGCGGCCCTGACCTCGGGGTTGTCATCGTGAACCGCCGATGAGGTGACCACCACTTCAGCCTGTCCCACATTCTCGGCCCGGTGCCCCTCGACTATTTTGGCCCCCAGTTTCTGCAGGTGCTCGGTAACCTCGGAAAATTTAAGATCGGAGCCCGAGATCGAATAACCCAGGTTGAGAAGCACCTCGGCGATCCCGCTCATGCCGATCCCCCCGATGCCCACAAAATGTATTTTTTTAATCTTTCCGAACATTACTTTCCCGTCATTCTTATTATATTATCTGCGATTTTATTTGCCGCATCCGGGCTGGCCAGAGTTTTGGCGGCATTGCCCATCAGGTTGTATTTTTTCTGGTCGAATAAGATACCCGATATCTTTTTCGCCAGCACTTCCCCGTTCAGATCCCGGTCCAAGATCATCATCGCCGCCCCGGCCTGCTCCAGACTTCGGGCATTGTATTCTTGGTGATTGCTGGCGGCATAAGGATACGGCACCAGTATCGAGGGCAGGCCACAGGCCAGTGTTTCCGAGACCCCGGCCCCGGAGCGGCTGATTACCAGGTCGGCGGCCGCCAGGGCATGAGGCATTTCATCAATATAGGCCAGTATTTTTATTTTTGTTGCAAACTGTTTGATGCCTTCTGCTACCAGGGCATGATCTCTTTTGCCGGTCTGGAATATTATCTGAATATCCTTAAGATATCCGGATCGATCGAGATATTCCAAAGAATCCAGCACCGAAACATTGATGCTGTGGGCCCCCTGGCTTCCGCCGAATACCAAGATGGTCTTTTTATTTTCATCCAGCCCGAACCGGGCCGTTCCCTGGCCCCTTGCTATTCTTCCGATCTCGGGCCTGATGGGATTTCCGGTGAAGATAACCTGGGACTTGGGATTCAGATAACGGGCGCATTCCGGGAAGCCTCCATATATCTGGCCGGCGAACCGGGCCAAAAACCTCACCGCCTGGCTGGGCATCACATCCAGGGCCAGCAGGGCCACCGGAATTCTTAACACCCAGGCCGCCATCACCGGAGGGACCGAAACATAACCGCCGGTGCCCAGCACCACATCCGGGCGGTTACTGATCATGTGAAAGAGCGATTGGATGGTGCCGGTTGCCATCCAGAGAGGGGAAAATATTTTGGCTGTCCAGCTCTTCCCCAAAAAGCCCCTGGCTGAAATATATTTTATCTTATAGCCCATCCCCGGCAGCACCCGCGATTCTATGCCCCGCTTGGTACCGTAGAACGTGATCCTGGTCTGAGGGTCCGCTTGTTTAACGGCGGCGGCTACGGCCAGACCAGGATAGAGATGACCTCCCGTCCCTCCACCGGCTATCGCTAACTCCATTGTTCTTCCTGATAAAAGTTTGACCGGACTTTTCCCCCCGGTGCTTTGAGATATTCAGTATCAAACCCACCGATACCGCATTGGCCAGCAGGGCCGAGCCTCCGTAGCTCAGGAAAGGCAGCGGCAGGCCAGTGATGGGAAAGATCCCCAGCGCCACGCTGATGTTGATGACCGCATAGATGAATATTCCGCAGCTTAATCCCAGCACCGTCAGGGACTCGAACCGGTCGCTTAATTGCAGCGAGAGTTTAATCCCCCGCCACAGGATGACCAGAAAGACCAGCATGATTATCCCGGCAAACAAGAGACCGCCCTCCTCCCCGATGATAGAGAAGATGAAATCGGTATGGGCCTCGCTTACGAAAAGAAACTTCTGCCGGCTTTGCCCCAAACCCACCCCAAAAAACCCGCCGGAGCCGATTCCCAGGAGGGACTGATGGGTCTGCACCAATGTGTTTTTGATATGCCCCGAGGAGGATTCTATCAAAGCAGATAACTCCTCGGGTCTGGTCAGCCCCCACCAAAATCCGGTCAGCCGGCCCAGCACATGCTTTTGGGTCAGGGCCGCGGCCGCAAATGCCACCGAGGCCAGGCCCAGCCCGCCCACCCAGGCCAGCAGGTTGGCCCCGCCCAGGAACAGCATGGTATAGCCCAGGATCGATAATGCCATGGCGCTCCCGAAATCGGGCTGAAGGCCAATGATGACCGCCAGCAACACCACCGCCGCCACCCCCGGAATATATCCGATCTTTATTTTTTTGAAATCCTCGCCCTTTTTATCTATGAAATCGGCCAGAAATAACACCAAGGCGATCCTGGCAATCTCCACCGGCTGTAGTCCCATTATCCAGCTACGGGATCCTCTGACAGACTGGCCCAGAACCAGGGTAAGCAGCAGCACCACCAGCATCACCCCGAAGAATGGTACTATCAGGCTCCTTAATTTCCGGTAATTGATATTGAGAGCTACCAGGAAAAATACCAGGGCCAAGGCCACCCTTATCAGCTCCCGCTTGAAAAAGAACAGGCTGTCGTTGGAGAATTTGGCCGAACTTCCGGACATGAACCCCCCGGCGCTGAAACTCATGATCAGTCCGAATCCGGTCAGCACCAGCACCGCCACCAATAGGTAATGATCTATTTCTCCGCTCCTGCTGTTCATCTGTTCTCCAAATTATGAACCGCCTGTTTGAACTGTTCCCCCCGGTCCTCAAAATCCCTGAACATGTCGAAACTGGCGCAGCCTGGCGCCAGTATCACCGCATCGCCGGCCTGGGCCTGCTGGGACGCCAGCCGGACGGCATCGGACATGTTGCCGGCCAAAAGAGCCTTGCTGAAGCCCAGAGAATCCAGCTCGGCTTTGAGTCGTTCTCTGGCCTCCCCTATCAACACCGCTGCCCGGGCCCGCTGGGAAATCTCGGCCACGAAATCGGAGAGATCAATCCCCTTCTCCTTGCCGCCGGCTATCACAATCAGTGGTGAGTTAAAAGCCTGAAGGGAGCTTACCCCGGCTGCGCTGTTGGTGCACATGGAATTGTTTATATATCGGACGCCCTTTATCGTCGCCACCTCCTCCAGGCGATGCGGCACTCCCCTGAACGAAACCAATCCTGCCGCCATATCGGACAAAGAAACGTCTAGGACGGAGGCTGCGGCTATCGCCGCCAGGGCATTGGCGATGTTATGTTTTCCCGGAATTTTAAGTTCCTTGGCATCCAAAACTTTGTGGCTTTTTTTATCATGTGATATGTATAGGCTTTGGCCGTCCCACCAGGCTCCGTTCTCCACTGTTTTTGTCAAACTGAAACCCCGTCTTTTTCCCCGGTACCCGCTGCAATATTTCTGAACATTGGAATCATCCAGATTCAGAACAGAATGGTCCGTTTCATCCTGATTTTTCAACAGCTCCCCTTTGAGCCGGGCATAGCTTTCGAAATCAGGGTGCCGGTCCAGGTGGTCCGGCGATATATTTGTCACCACGCCGATGTAGGGTTTGAAGGTCTTTATGGTCTCTATCTGAAAAGTGCTGATCTCTGCCACTATGATGCTCTCGGGATTGGCTTCGACGGCCAGCTGGCACAGGGGCCGTCCCGGGGCTAAGTTTCCGCCGATATGAGCGTCCAGTCCCGATTTTTTAAGGATGCTGCCGATCATGGAGACGGTGGTGGATTTGCCATTGGTTCCTGTGACCGCGATGATCCGGGACCTGGTTGCCCGGTAAGCCAGCTCGATCTCGCCGATCACCTCGATGCCCATCCTGGCGGCCTTCTGCAGGATCGGAATATCGGTGCGGACCCCCGGGCTTACCACTATCATCCGGCTGCCCAGCAGCTTTTCGGTGTGCCCTCCTGTTTCATAGGCCACGCCCAAATTATCCAACTCTTGTAGTTCTTCGGAGCCGATGCTTTTAAAATCGGAGACAAAGACATCCGCCCCGGCTTTTTTTAAAAGTCTGACCGCCGCCATCCCGCTACGGGCCAGGCCGATCACCGAGATTTTTTTATGTGCCAGATCGAGCTTCATTCTATCTTATCTTCAGGGTGCTCAGGGCCACCAGGGCGCAAATCAGCGCTATTATCCAGAATCGGGTGACAATTTTTTCCTCGCTCCAGCCCATCAGGGTAAAATGGTGATGGATGGGAGCCATTTTGAATATCCGCTTCCCGGTCATCTTGAAGGAAGCTACCTGTAGGATGACCGATAGGGCCTCCATTACGAAGACCCCGCCCACGATCAGCAGCAGTATCTCCTGTTTTATCAGAACGGCAGTGGTGCCTATGGCCCCGCCCAGGGCCAGCGAGCCGGTGTCGCCCATCATTATCTCGGCCGGATGGGCGTTGTACCACAGGAAACCCAGCGAAGCCCCGACAATTGCAGAGCAGAATATGGTCAGCTCTCCGGAGCCCTTCATGAAGATGATGTTAAGATAGCTGGCCAGCTTGAAATTCCCGGCAAAATAGCACATGACGGCATAGGCCGCGGCGGCGAACAGCACCACTCCTATGGCCAGGCCGTCCAGCCCGTCGGTCAGATTGACTGCATTCGATGTCCCCACTATGACCATGACCACGAAGGGAATGAACATCCACCAGGCCAGATTGATGAAGATATTTTTAAAGAACAGAAAATTGGTCTTGGTGGCAAATTCCGGATTCAACGGATAGATGACAAGGATGGCCCCTATTATTACCGACAGAACTATTTGCCAGGCCAATTTTTTCCTTCCCACCAGGCCCTTGGGCTGCTTTTTGACCACTTTTAGATAATCGTCGCTGAAGCCGATAGCAGCCAGACAAATAGTGACCACGGACGCGATCTGAATATACCGGTTCGTCAGGTCGGCCCACAGCAGCACCGGTATTATTATGGACGCCAGGATGATCAACCCGCCCATGGTGGGGGTCCCAGCCTTTTTTTTATGATGATCAGGGGTGTCCTCCCGGCCGATATCGCCGATCCTGAGCTTTTTTAGCCACCGGATCATGTAGGGCCCGATCAGAAAGGATATCAGCAGCGCCGTCACCAGGGCATAGGCCGAGCGAAAAGTGATGTAGCGAAACAGATTGAAGAAGTGGATCTTATCGGCCAATGGGTATAACAGCAGATACAGCATCTATGATAATCCTTTTATGGCGTTGACGATCTCCTCGAAATGCCGGCCCCGGGAGGCTTTTACCAGGACCACATCGCCTTTTTTCAGGATGTTACCCAGCTCGGCTATCAAAGCGGCATTATCCTGATAATGGCGGCTGTTCTTCTTCAAGCCGGAGGCCCCCAGATAGATATCGTTCCCCAGCGGCCCCACCGCCAACACCAGGTCGGCATTCTCCGCCGCAAATGCCCCGATGTCGTGGTGCCTCAGCTTTTCGATGCCCCCCAGTTCCAGCATCTCCCCCAGGATGGCCACCTTCCTCCGGGAAACATCCCATGATCCCAGTACTTTAAGCGCCGCCCTCATCGATGGCGGGTTGGCATTATAGGCATCGTTGATAATGGTGAATTTGCCGGCCGTTATTACTTCCAGGCGCATGGGGCTTGGTTCCAGCCCGGCCAGCTTTTCGGCAGCGCTTTTGATATCCACCCCCAGCGCCTCCCCGACAGCAATGGCCGCCAAGCAATTGTAAACATTATGCAGTCCCGGTTGCCTGATAATGACCCACTGCCCGTTCACTTTGAAGGAGGTCCCGTCCGGGCCGTAATTTATCTGCTCGGCCCTGTAATGGCAATCATCGCCCATCCCGAATTTTATGATTTTGGCCCTGGTTCTGGTGGTCTGAGCCATTACGTTTGCATCATCGCCGTTGACCACCGCCAGTCCGCCTTTGGGAAGGGCCTCCAATAATTCGCCCTTGGCTCGGCCCACCGTTGGTAGGTCTTTCAGGTACAGGGTATGGCCCTCGCCCACGTTGGTTATCATCCCGATCTCCGGCTCCACCAGACGGCACAGATCGGCTATCTCACCCAGGGCGCTCATCCCCAGCTCCATCACCCCGATCTGGTGTTCTACGGTAAGTTTGAACAGTGACAGCGGTATGCCGTACTGGTTGTTCAGGTTCCCCTGATTCTTGAGAACATTGTATTTGGCGGAAAGGATGGCCGCCGTCATCTCCTTGACCGTGGTCTTGCCATTGGTGCCGGTGATGCCTATCATTTTGGGATTGTATTTTTTCCGATAAAAATAAGCCAGCTCCTTCAGCGCCCTGAGAGTGTCGGACACCTTGATGAATCCGGGAACCGTTTCGCCGTTCCGGTCTATGTTTCCGGATATCATGACCCCAGAGGCCCCGTTCCTGATCGCCTGGGCAACAAATTCATGCCCGTCGAACTTGGGTCCTTTTATGGCGATGAACAGCTCCCCCGGCTTTATGGTGCGGGAGTCGATGCTGAGCCCTTCGGCCAGGCCATCCCTGCCCGAAAGCGTTCCGCCCACCGCCCGGGCTATCTCCGACAGGCTCATGTTCTCCATCAGACGCCCAGCCTTTGTTTCAGGGCTTCTCCTGCGATCTCCCGGTCGTCAAAATGGATCTTGGCTGCGTTCAGTATCTGGTAATCCTCATGGCCTTTGCCGGCTATGATTACCATGTCCCCTTTTTGGGCCAGTTCGATGGATTTGTATATGGCCTCTTTGCGATCGGGCAGCAGGATATATTCCCGGCCGGACAGACCGGGCAGAATATCGTTGATGATCTGATCCGGGTCCTCGGTTCGCGGGTTGTCCGAAGTTACGACCACTATGTCGGAATTCTTTGCCACCGCCCTGCCCATCAGGGGGCGCTTGCTGCGGTCGCGGTCGCCCCCGCAGCCGAAAACGGCTATGATCCTTTGGGGCTTAAGCTCCCTGGCCGCATTCAGGAGATGTTCCAGTTCCTCGGGGGTATGGGCATAATCCACTATCACCGAAAAATCCTGGCCCAGGTTCACCGGCTCGAACCTGCCGGGCACGCTGCTGATCTTCTCCAGGCCGGACCTGATCTCTTCCAGCGGTATGCCGCAGGACAAAGCCGCAGCTGCAGCCGCCAGGGCGTTATAAATATTGTGCCGGCCGGCTACCGCCAGGTTTATTTCTATCGCCCGATCGCTTATTTTTAATCCGAACTTTGAGCCCTGTGGAGTGCTGATAATATTATCCGCCGTGATATCAGCCTGGCTGTCTATTCCGAAGGTCAAGGTTTTGGTCCTGACCGCTTCCCTGACCCGGCCGGCTGCCGGGTCATCCAGGTTGATCACCGCCGTGGCCCCGCCCCACAGGTTCTGGAACAGCTTCAGCTTGGATTTAAGATAGCTTTCCATATCGCCGTGGAAATCCAGGTGATCCTGGGAGAAGTTGGTGAAAACCGCGGTGGAGAAATTTATGCCGGCCACCCGGTCCAGCTCGATGCCGTGCGACGAGGCCTCCATGATGGCGGTATCGGCCCCGGCGCTGACCATCCGGAACAGCAGATCCTGGAGGTCCAGCGATTCCGGAGTGGTGTTGGGGGCCGAGAATTTTCTGTCCCGTATCCAGTAGTTGATGGTGCCCAAAAGGCCGGTCCTCCTGCCGGCCGTTTCCATGATGGAGCGCAGCAGATAGGTGGTGGTGGTCTTCCCGGCGGTGCCGGTCACCGCGATCATATCCAGCTGGTCCGCCGGCCGGCCCAGGAAAGCGGCTGACATCAGAGCCATGGCCCGGCGGCAATTGGCCACTTTGATCCAGGGGACATCATCCGATATTTTATTGCTCTCGCTGACGATCAGGCCGGCCCCGTTGGCCAAAGCCTGCCCGACGAACTTATTGCCGTCGGATTGGTAGCCGGAAATGGCAAAGAACAGATTTCCCTTCTCTATTTTCCGGGAATCATAATGCATCCCGCTGATCTCCATCCCCTCCGGCAGTGCTGACCGGGAGACGATCTGATCGGGGCAGGATTTTATGAGTTCTGTTATCTTCATCACAATTTCGTATTTATCCCCGTATGGTTGGCCATCAGGTCCTGGGCGAAACCTCCGGGCAGGCTGATGATCCGCTTCATTATATTGCGGCAGACGGGCGCCGCCACCTGGCCGCCATACACCTTGCCGTGCGGTTCGTTGATTATCACCGTCACCACCAGCCGGGGGGATTCCGCCGGAATAAAACCGATGAACGAGGCGATGTATTTATCCCGATCGTAGCCCTTGCGGCCTTCGGCCTTCTTCTGGGCGGTGCCGGTCTTGCCGGCGATCTTCCAGCCGTTGATGGCCGCCGGCTGGCCGGTGCCTTTCTCCACGCACTGTTCCAGCATGGCCACCAGTATTCTGGAGGTCTCCTGGGATATCACCCGGCGGAGGGTATCGGCTTTCTCGGATCCCGGCACTGCTTCACTGTTTTCCCCATACCCCCTAAGCAGCCGCGGTTTCACCAGAAATCCACCATTGGCGATGGCGGCATAGGCTGCCGTCAGCTGAATGGCATTGACCGAGAGACCTTGGCCGAAGCTGATGTTGGCGCCCTGGATCACCGACCATTTATCCGGCCTCTCCATCACCCCCTCGGTCTCTCCGGGAAACTCTATTCCGGTCTTGCATCCGAAGCCGAAGGAACGGGCATATTGGTAGAGTTTCTCCTTGCCCAGTTCCTGGCCGACCTTGACCAGGCAGATATTGCTGGAGTGGGCAATGGCCTCCGAGGCGGTTATCGGGCCGTATTTATGTTTCTCGGCCTCGCCGATTTTGTAGCCGCCGATGCTGAAAGTGCCTTTTTCCCCGTCGATGATATCCTCCGGTCCGGTCACCCCTTCCTCGATCGCGGCCGCCATGGTGATGATCTTAAAAGTGGAGCCGGGCTCGAACTGCTCCAGCACCGCCCGGTTAATGTATGATCCCCGGCCATAGTTATTGAAACGGTTGGGATCGAACGAGGGATAACTGGCAATGGCCAGTATCTCGCCGGTGCCGGGGTCGGAGATCACCACTGCGCCCGAGGACGCCCTGGCTGACTTGGCCCCCCTATCCAGTTCCTGGTCGGCTATGGCCTGGTATTCGGCATCGATGGTCAGGAAAACGCTGTGGCCGGCCTTGGCCGGGGACGAGGCATATTCCAGGGTGGCATGGGTCCGGCCGGTGGCGTCGCGCTGTCTGATGGCCCAGCCGCTCTGCCCTCTTAACAGATCGTCGTATAGGAGCTCCATTCCCTCCAGGCCCCGGCCATCGTCTCCGATGAAACCCAGCAGCTGGGCCCCCATCGAACCGTAGGGATAGGAACGCCGGCCATCAAAAGACAATGCCAATGGCCGGCCGCAACGATCGTATATCCTCCCCCGCTCCGGCAGGATCCCTATCCTTTGCTGGTGCTGTCTTTGGGCCAGATATTTATAATGGCCGCCCCTGACTGACTGCAGCCAGACCAAACGGCCAAACATAACGGACCATATCACCAGGCCGGCTAACGCCAATATGGTAAGCCGGCCCCGGTTCATTGCTGCCCCCAAGCGGTTGATGCCGGCTTGAAGACCCCGGCCAGGTTAGAGGACCAACTGGCTTTGCCCCTGCCTCTGGGCGGCAGGATCATGGCCACTATCTGGGATTTCTCAGGATAGGCCAGCCCCAGACTGCCCACCGCCATCTGCTCTATCCTGCCCCGGAATGATAATTGCTGTTTCTCCACCGTCAGCATCTTTACCCGGTCGGAGACCCTGCGGTTGGCTTCCTGATAGTATTCTATGGCCGCCACCTGCCGGGCCAGATATATCTTCTGCCATACGTAGCAGAACAATACGGCAAAAAAGGCCAGGGAGATGGCCGCGATCAGCCAACCGGTCTTGTCCCGGCCCGGCTGGTATTCGCCTCTATGTAAGTACTTGCTCATAATTTTTCCGCCGTTCTGAGATGGGCGCTTCGGGCCCTGGGATTCTGGACGATTTCGTCATCATCCGGCAATACCGGCTTACGGCTCAGTATTTTTATTGCCGGCTTCTTGCCGCAGGCGCAGAAAGGCAATTGTTTGGGGCAGGTGCAGGGATCGGCCGCCTGGCGGAAAAGATCCTTGACCATTCCGTCCTCCAGCGAATGATAGGTCAGCACCACCAGTCTTCCGCCGGGAACCATGATGTCAATCGCCGCCTGCAATCCTTTTTTCAATGAACCCAGCTCGTCGTTGACCTCTATCCTTATGGCCTGAAATATGCGGGAAAGTGTCTTGGTCGGCATCTCAGGCCTGGTACTCTTGATGATTTCAGCCAGTTGTCCGGTGGTTGTTATTCTGGATATCTCTCTTGCTTTTGCGATCGCCCTGGCTATCTTGCCGGAAAACCTTTCCTGGCCGTATTCCCAAAAAATCTTCTTTAGTTCAGCCGGCTGGTAGTTATTTATGATCTCCTCGGCCGTCAGGGAAGAATTTCCCATCCGCATGTCCAGCGGACCGTCGCCCTGAAAGGAGAAACCCCGCTCCTGCCGGTCGATCTGGGGAGAGGAAACCCCCAGGTCCAGCAGCACCCCGTGGATGTCAAAGGAGATGTTGGCCATGATATCCGCCAACTCCGAAAAATTTCTCTCAAAGAACAAAACCCTGTTGCCGAATGTATTTAAATTCTCCCGGGCCGCCGCCAGGGCCACTGGGTCGCGGTCCAAGCCGATCAGTTTTCCGTCCGGCGAGCTTCTCTCTAATATTTTTTTGCTGTGTCCGCCGCCGCCCAGTGTCCCATCCAGGTAGTTTCCTCCGGGCTTGACGGCCAGATGATCTATGCTTTGGTTTAAAAGAACCGGTCGATGTTGGAATGGTTGGGACATGATCGGTCGATGCAATTCAGGCCACGGCCGACAACGGGGGATTCTCCTGGTCCGAATTATCCTGCCGTTTGAAAAGGTCGCCCTGGGCGGCAGCATCGTTATCCAGGACCTCGAAGGATTCGGCCGCCCCGGCCATTCGCAGGATGTTCACCAGATAGGGGGACAGACCGCTTAAGATCAGGTCCCCTCCGTAACTGCGCAGCCGTTCGGCCCGTTTTAAAAGGATCTCCACCCCCCGATAGTCCATATGTTTTACCTGGGACATATCCATCTCCACCCTGAAGCAATTCTTTTTGATCACCCTCAAAATAGCTTCCTCGATCTGAAAAAAACCCTGGAGATTGATCATCCCGTTGACCTCCAGTTTGGTGGCGTTCTGTCCGGCCGGTAAAACTTGTATCCTCATCTTTTTTATCTCCCTATAGGTGATGAATTGGTTTAAAGCTGCTTGACCAGTTCCTGGTAGTTATCGCTGTTGTCGCCCAGGAATTTTTCGTAAGCCGAGGGATTCCACAATTCTATCTTGTCCATCACCCCGGCGATCACCACCTCCTTGCTGAGGTTGGCCTGCTTCTGGAACTGGGCGGGGATGATGATCCTCCCCTGCGAATCTATCTCCACCGGAAAACTCTCGGCCGAAAAGATCCTGATGGCGTTGCGGTTCTCCTCGGTGCGGGGAAGGGCATTCAACTCCTCCATCTTCCTCAGCCAATTATCATTGGGATAGACGAACAGGCAGCCGTCCTTCAGGCCGCGGGTGATCCACAGCTGGTTGTTGGCTTGGGCGGAGATCATCTTCCGAAGCTGGGCCGGAATATTCAGCCGGCCCTTGGCATCGAGATTATGATGGTATGTTCCCCCGAAAATGGTCATGATGGCACCTCCCGAACCGTTTTAGTTGAAACGGCTTTTAATAGATAGCAGGGCTTTGTTCGTAAGTTATTGAAAACATAGAGCTATGGGTTTAAATTCCACTCTTATCCACTATGCCCCACTTTGTCCCACTTCGAACCATTCTATATACATTTTGCCCCATTGTCAAGTAAAAAATGAAAATATTTTATATTTTTTTGCCGGGCTTGATCTGAGCCGAAAAACCAATGAAAAAAGCCCCCAAAATGGGGGCTAAAAAGTATGTTTTTTATTTATGATTTGTAATGTTTAATTCACGAAAATATTCTTATCGCTTTGATGTATCATAACAATAATTATTTCTGATATTTTCATTTTATCTGCGTTTCTTATCAATTTTCAATTTGTAATTTTTCCTTTTGCTTTCAAAGCATCAATAGTTCCCTGTATTAACGGTTTATCATATTTGTTTGCCCTATCCATAACTCTATTCAACCTTGGTATATCTTCTTGCGGATCCCCTAAAATCGCAATGCGTTTTAATGATCCTTTTGCCGCATAATGCATACTTTTTTCATTTTCTATTATATATCTATACACATCCAATCTTTCTGGGTTTTTCTTGAGTATCTTATTAAAAGCAACTATTGCCGGTATAGTACCATCCCATTTTACAATATACTTGACATCAGTTCTGGTCATCACAATCTTAATACTTTGAATTGTGAAAATGAATAACAAAATTAATGCAAAGATCCCAATATTTATAATCGTTTTACTAATTTTCTGCGAGTATTTGTTTTTTTGTTTTAAAACACCAATAAAATTAGCTAGGGGCGGTATCATAAAGGGTAACAGCGACAAAGGCCCCAACATAATAAAGCTGGCCACCAAGCAAATAACAATTAATAATACAACTAAAGCTATATTAGGAATAGCCCAGAGCTTTACCTTATAAACTGTGGATAATATTGCCGTTGCCAAATACCAACCCAATGCGATTAAGCACCAAATCTGAATCGGGGGCATGAAATAATCAAAATACGCAAATTGACATTGACTACAGGCAGTTGCTTTTGCAACAAAGATCAAAGAAATCGATGCTGCTATAAGATAAATTGATTTGATTTTAATGAGCCTCAAACCAGTTCTCCCCTTCGCCCATCTCCACCACCACCGGCACCGAGATCTCTATGGCGTTCTCCATCTCCTGCTTGACTATCTTTTTCACCTTGGCCAGCTCGCTCTTCTCTACCTCAAACAGCAGTTCGTCATGCACCTGCAGGATCATCCGGCTTCTTAGCTTCTCATCCTCAAATCTTCTGGCAATGTTGACCATGGCCAATTTTATCAGGTCGGCCGCCGTCCCCTGGATGGGGGTATTGACCGCGGTGCGTTCGGCAAAGGCCCTTCTCTGGCCGTTGTCGGAGTTGATCTCCGGCAGGTAACGCCTGCGGCCCAGCATGGTGCAGACGAAACCGTCCTTTTTGGCCTGGGCGGTGGTCAACGCTATCCAGGCCTGCACCTGGGGGAACTGTTGGAAATACTGTTCTATGAATGTGGCCGCCTCGCCCACTCCAATGCCCAGCTGCTGGGCCAGCCCATAGGGCCCCATGCCGTAGATGATGCCAAAATTGATGGCCTTGGCCTTGCGCCGCATGTCGGGCGCAACCTCGCCCTCCTCGCAGCCGAACACGGCGCAGGCCGTCTCGGTGTGAATATCGCGCTGGGACCTGAAGGCCTGCTGCAGGCGCTGGTCCCCGGATAGGTGTGCCACCAGCCGGAGTTCCACTTGGGAATAATCGGCCGATAATAAAAGATGCCCCTTCTCGGCGATAAAGCCCTTGCGGATCTCCCGTCCCACTCCTTCCCGCATTGGAATGTTCTGAAGATTGGGATCTGAGGAGGACAGCCGCCCGGTCTCGGTCAGGGCCTGGTTGAAGGTGGTGTGCAGCCGGCCGGTTTTATCGTCAACCAGGGCCGGCAGGGCGTCCACATAGGTTGATTTTAGCTTGAACAACTGGCGGTAATCCAGAATCAACTGCGGCAGTGGATGAACATTGGCGAATGATTCCAACACCGAAACGTCGGTGGAGTATCCGGTCTTGGTCTTCTTGGCCTTGCCGATCTTCAGCTTGTCGAACAGTATCACCCCCAGTTGTTTCGGAGAATTGATGTTGAATTCCTCGCCGGCTTCTTTATATATCTCCTTTTCCAGTTTGCCGATCTGCTTTTCCAGATCGCGGGACATGGTTTTGAAAATATTAAGATCCAGCAGAACCCCGTAGGATTCTATCTCCGCCAGCACCGCCAGCAAAGGCATCTCCACTTTCTGGAACAGCTCGGTCAGATTTTTCTCATCCATCTCTTGTTGGAATTTTTCCTTGAGTGACTTGATGGCATCCAGTCTGCGCCCCAACATCTGGTCGCGCGTTTCATCATCAATTTCGAAGGCCAGCTCGGTCTGTTTCTTGGTGGATGGCTGGGTCGCCTCAAAAGCCAGTCCCAGATGCTCCCCGGCCATGGCCTCCAGCGACTGGTGATGCCGCCAGGACGGGTCTATCAAATACGACGCCAGCATGGTGTCGAACATCGGCCCGTTCATAGCCAGACCGCTTTTCCGGATGGTGGATTTAATATCGTGGCCGATCTTGGTGATCTTATGATTCTCCCAGACCAGTTTGAGTTTATTTAGATGCTTATTCTCCACTATCAGCGGTTTGCTGTCCACCATCACCGCTGCCCGAAAGATCTTGTCCTGGCGGAACTCCGGTTCGAAATACAATTCCCCGGCTTTCTTGATTTTTCCGATCACTAGTTCTAGATCGGTTCCGGCCCGGATAGTCTGAAACTCCACGCTTTTCACCTGACCGGCCTGAAACTCCCTCAGCAGCGAGCCGAACTCCAGTTCGCGAAACAAATGGGCCACCTTCTCCCGGTCCGGCTCATGGATCCGCAGATCGGACAGCGAAACCAGCGGCAGTTCATCCATGTGCAGGGTTACCAGTTCCCGGGACATCACGGCCTGCTCCTTATTGTCCTCCAAAAGTTTTTTTATACGGGGCTTTTTGACCTTGTCCAAATTCTGATATAGGTTATCGAACGATCCGAATTCTATTATCAGCTCGGTGGCGGTTTTGGGCCCGATGCCCGGCACGCCCGGAACGTTGTCCGCCGCATCGCCGGACAGGGCGAAGATGTCCTTGATCTTATCGGGGATCACCCCGTATTCCCGTTTGACCTCGGCCGGCCCGAATATCTGCTCCTCGTTTTTGCCGGTCCGGGGGCGGATGACCTTGATCTTGTCCGTGACGATCTGCAGCAGGTCCTTGTCCCCGGTGACGATATAGCTGGGCCAGTTCTTGGCTTCGGCCTGCTTGGCCAGTCCGGCCAGAACATCGTCGGCCTCGTAGCCGTCGTTCTCCAGCACCGCTATCTCCATGGCCTTGAGGACCTGCTTGATGCGCGGCAGCTGGGCCTTGAGCTCGTCCGGCATGCCGGGACGCTGGGCCTTATAGGCCTCGAATTTTACGTGGCGAAAGGTGGGGGCTTTGGTATCGAAGGCCACCCCTAAATAATCTGGCTGATGCTTTTTTAACAGGTTGATCAGGATGGTGGCAAAGCCGTAGCTGGCGCTGGTGTTCTCGCCCTTGGAGTTTATCAGCGGGTTACGGATGAAGGCAAAATAAGCCCGGTAGGCCAGGGCCGTGCCGTCGACAAGCATTACTGTAGGCATTGTTTAGATTTTAATTGTTGGATTTTAGATTATGGGGAAACTACGTCACTAAGATATCACACCCTATTCCAAAAAACAAGCAAAAATAAGAGCCCCCGGAATACCCGGATGCTCTTTTAAATAAATTCTATTTATTTTACAACATTTCCATTCCCGTTCTCCTGGAGCTTCTCCTTCTCCCGCAAGGTCACGTAGTACCCGTCGTTGGCCATCAGCTCCTGATGGCTGCCCTGCTCCACGATCTGCCCATCCTTCAGGACCAGTATCTTGTCGGCCCGCTCGATGGTGGAGGTCCGGTGCGAAATGATGAAACAGGTGACGTTCGGCAGTTTTTCATTGAGCTCCTGCCAGACCAGGGCCTCGGTGGTGCCATCCAAAGCCGAGGTGATGTCATCCAGGATCAATATTTTGGGATGCCCCTGGGTTATCCTCTCCACTATGGCCCGGGCCAGTGATGCCCGCTGTTTCTGGCCACCGGACAGGCTGGTGCCGCGCTGACCGATAAGAGTGTCATATCCCTTAGCAAAGCCTTTTACCTCCTTCTCCAGCTGGGAGATGCGCCCGGCCTCCACCGCCCGGTCATTATCCACCTCTTCCCGGTGGAAGATGACGTTGTTGAGGATGCTGTCCGAGAACAGCAAGGCCTCCTGCGGGGCGTAGCCTATGATGCTGCGCAGCCCGGCCAGGCTGAAATCTTTTATATCGGTGCCATCAATACTGACCGAGCCGGAAGTCGGATCGTGCAGGCGAAGCAGCAGGTGCACCAGGGTGGTCTTGCCGCAGCCCACCTCTCCCATCAGGGCCACCTTTTGCCCCTTGTCAACGCTGAAACTGATGTCTTTAAGCTGCAGCTTGTCGCTTTTTCCGTAGCCGAACGATACCTTTTCAAAATCAATTGTTCGATTGAATGATATTTCCTTAGGGTTGGGCGGATCGCCGACTTCAGCCAAAGCTATCTCCAACTCATGGGCCCGGGCATAGGACACCGAGCCCCGCTTGGCCGAGACGAAGAAATACCCAATGTTCCACAGGGGCTCGATCAGCATCAGGCTGTAGGTATTAAAAGCCACGAAGCTGCCCAGGGTCAGGCTTCCCTTGATGACCAGGTATCCGCCCACCAGCAGCACCACCAGGACTCCCAGCTGATCGATGAATATATTCGACGAGTTGAACAGCCCCTCCGATTGGATGCTTCTGACCTCGGCCTTTATCCGGTGGTCCATAGCCCGGGAGAAACCCTGTCTCTGGTGCTCCTGACGGTTGTAGACCTTGAGCACCCGGATACCGGAGAAGCAGGCCTCCAGGAAATCGTTGACCGCCGAGATGGCGCCCTGCAATTTTTGATAGCGTCTCTCGAAGGTCCTCTCGTTGAACAGAAACAGTCCGGCTACCACCGGCACCGGTAGCAGTGAAAAAGCCGCCAGGGTGGGGTTCATCCTGAACATCACTATCAATATAAAGCTCAGCAAGACTACTCCCTGCACCGCCCGGAACAGACCGGAGCAGGTGAACCAGGATAGTTTCTCCGCCAGGTCGTCGGTCAGCCGGGTAACCACATCCCCGGTCCGGTAGGAGGACAGGGTTGACGGCCCCAGCCTGGTTAGGTTGGCGAAGATGTTGTTCCTGAACTCGGCCTCGATATTCATGTTGGTCCAGCCCCGGGTGGACATCAGTATCCAGTTGACTAAGGCCGCCCCGGCCCCCAACAGCAACAGATACAACACGTAGCGGTTCAACTGATGAGCCGGAAGCTTGTTAATCAGACCGTCCACCACCATCTTGAAGAAGATGGGGTAGCTGATGGCCAGCGCGGTGTAGACCAGGGTCATGATCATCAGCACCAGAAGCTTTAGTTTGTGCGATCTCCAGTAGCGGTACAGCCACCCGAAGATGAGCTTTAAACTGCCGGTGTCTTTTTTATTTTCTATTTTGTTTGACATATAAACCTAATACATTTTTATTATTGAATAAATGCTTTGTGTCATTCCCGCGCAGGCGGGAATCCATAATTAATAATGCTTATCAAGCAAATTGTATCCGGTACAATTTAGCGTAATAACCGTTCTTCTCCAACAGCTCCTGATGCCTGCCGGATTCCACGATCCGCCCCTTATGTATCACCATTATTTTATCGGCGTCCAGTATAGTGGAGAGCCGGTGGGCCACGATGACTGCGGTCCTACCCTCCAGCAGTCTTCTGATGCCCTGCTGGATCAGCCGTTCCGACATGGGATCCACCGAGGAGGTGGCTTCGTCCAGGATCAGTATCTGCGGATCGAAGGCCAGGGCCCGGGCAAAGGATACCAGCTGGCGCTCGCCCTGGGAGAGGTTGGCCCCCCTTTCAGTCAGTTCCGACTCCAGACCGCTGGGCATCTTGTCCAATATCCTCTGCAGTCCCAATATCTCGACAGCCCGGTCTAATTGCTCCCTGGTCATCTCGGCGCCCAGGGTCAGGTTCTCCCGCACCGTTCCCGGAAAAAGGAACACATCCTGCAGCACCAGGCCGAAGTGCCGGCGCAGTTTGTCTATGGGTATTTCCTTGATGTCGATCCCATCGATGGATATGCTACCGGCCTGGGGGTCGTAGAACCTCAACATCAGATTGATGATGGAACTTTTTCCCCCGCCGGTGGCGCCCACCAGGGCGATCTTCTCGCCCTTGCTGATGGTGAAATTGATGTCCCGCAGCACCCAGTCGGGCTCGTCGTTTCCGGCCCTGGTAACATAGGAAAAATCGACATCTTGGAATTCAATTGAATTTTTAAAATTGTCCCAGTTGTTGCCTGAAACAACATTGATCACCTTGGGTTCGATATCCATGATCTCAAAGACCCGCTGGGCGGCGGCAAAGGCCCGCTGCATGATGCCAACCTGCTCGGAGAAAGCGTATACCGGCATGAAGAATTGTCTTAAATACCCCAGAAACAACACCATGGCCCCGATGGTCAAAAGTCCTTTGGCCACCATATTTCCGCCCACCGTCAGGATGATGGCCAACCCGGTTATCTCGAATACCCCCACCAGGCTGAAGAAGCCCATGGTCAGAACATCGGCCGGCAGCAGGGTCTTGATATACGACCGGTTGAGCTGAGCCATCTTTTGTTTGACCGCACTCTCCCGGGAGAAGGCCTGGATCACTTTCATGCCCTGAACCATCTCAGTAAGATAGGCCACGATCTCGGCGTATTTTTTACGGACTACCAGGAATAGCGGCCGGACCTTTTTCTGGAACAGAACGGTCAGCAGGAATATCACCGGGATCAGGGTGGAGATCGCCAGAAAAAGTTGCAGGCTGACCTTCATCATGATGAACACCATCCCGGCCAGGCTGACCACCGCCCCCAGCACGGTGAACATGGTGGAGGTGAACAGTCGGCGGATGGCCTCGGTATCGCTCTCCACACGGGCGATCAATCTGCCCACCGGGTGCTGATCGAAATAGGCGATGTCCAATCCCAACATATGGCCGAACAACTGCTCTTTCAGGGCCGATACGATCCGGACCCCCAGCGATTCCAGCACCACCAGCATCAGGTAGTTGACCCCGAAGGTGGCCAATTGCAGCAAAACATACAGCCCTACGGTTATAAGCAACCCGTTGAAATCCGAACCGGCGATGTTGACATCGATGGCCCGCTTGAGCAACAGGGGGGGCAGCAGCCCTAGCCCGGAGGATACCACTAGTATCAACCCGCCGCCCAGGATGCTCAATTTAAATGGTTTCAGTAATGGTAACATCCGTTTTAACAGTTGCCGGTCGTATATTTTCTTCCCTGCGGGAAGATCGTCTAAACTATCATCCATCCACATATGTTTGTCTCTTTTTTATGATTTGCATTAATCCATTTTGAGATTTGAGAAGAGTCATCGGATTGTTGAATCCTTATTTAAATGCCTCCTAGTCTTGGCAATATTCTTCCATCTCTTTGATTGTTCCATCCGAACCTTGGCATTGTTTCGCGTCTCCTGGTGCTTAAGCTCGCGCTGTAATTTCAGGTAATTCTCGTACCTGGTCCGGTCTATCTCCCCGCTTTCCAGGGCCGATTTGACGGCGCAGCCCGGCTCCTCCTGGTGACGGCAGTCGCCGAACCGGCATTGGGCGGCCAATTGTTCGATATCGTCGAAGGTTTCGGAAAGCCCCTGTTCGCCCTCCCAAAGCTGTAGCTCCCTCATGCCCGGGGAGTCTATCACGATGCCCCCGCCCTCTAGGATGTACATCTCCCGGCTGGTGGTGGTGTGCCGCCCCTTGTCCTTGTAATCGGAGGTTTCCACCACCTTGATGACATCCCGGCCCAGCAGCCGGTTGATGATGGTGGACTTCCCCGCTCCCGAGGAGCCGATGAATACCGAAGTCCTGCCGTTTTGAAGATATGGCGTCAACTGCTCCAATCCCTCCCCCTGGGCCGCGCTGATGGCATGAACCGAGACACCCACCGCGGTCTTTTCCATTTCCACGATCTTGGCGTCAACTTCGGCGCAGAGATCGGCCTTGTTGAGCAGTATCACCGGGACCGCCCCGCTGTTCCAGGTTGTGACCAGGTACCGCTCGATCCGGCTGGGGTTGAAATCGGCATTGAGAGCGGCCACGATAAAAGCATAATCGATATTGGAAGCTATTACCTGCTCCTGCGAAGTAACGCCGGCCGCATTCCTGGAGAATTTGGTCCTCCGGGGCAGGATCATCCTGATCATCCCGGAATTGTGTTGTTGGTCGTGGATCATCGCCACCCAGTCGCCTACCGCCGGAAGGCCCGCATCCAGCATTTCTCCGGTAGGAGAGATGATCTCGTTGTTGATTTTATCCCTCATTTTGCCCGAAATTTGAGCGGTGATCTCGCCGCCCTCGGTCAGTACCCGGCACAGGTTGCTGTGGACAGCCGATACCCGTCCCACCAGGAATTTGTAATCGTACTTGGCATTTTTCATGATCCGTTCCAGATGGCTCTCAAAGAAAGCATCCCATCCGATATTTTTTAGGTCCATTATATGATTTCCTTATTGTGCTGTTTGGGATTTGGTTATTGGCCTGTTCTATATGTTTTCAAAGGCCAATATCCATTTTTCAATTCAGCAGCGATTTGCCGCTGATGACCCGTGAATCGTTTAAAAAACTGTTATTAATGATCTGTTGGATCACATACAATTTATTCAATTCGGGGTCGCTTTTAAGACATTGTTCCAATATCTTCAGCATATTCTGTCCTCCCTTCGTTGTCGTGGCTGATTTGATCTTTCATTGCTGATCTTGATGCCTACTGACCACCCCTTTCCCCTCCTTGATCAAGGAGGGGATTTAGGGGAGGTAAAATAAAAAAGCCACAGGTTTTATTGTTTTCCTGCGGCTCTTGGGGATTTACCATCATAAAATGGCAAAAGAAAAAGGCCACAGGTTTTGGTGAACCCATGGCCCGTAAAAGATGTTAGATCATACGGTATGGCCGATGGGCGCACCTATCCCACTGTCGGTCGTGGGAACTGCAAAATTGCGATATTTTAGCATATTGTGAATCATTTTCGCTATCGCCCTCTCGGCACTTAAAAGGTTAAAGGTTTTTGTGAACAACCGGATTGTATACTAAATAGTATAATTTGTCAAGAGAAATTTTATTGCTTGAAACATTTTTTCAATGGCGGCAAAAGTTTATTTTCCCCAATATCGGGCAGCACGATTTTAAATTCGGTGGTTACGAAAGGAGTTACCTTGGCATTGGCTTGGATTAATTCTCCCCTGGCATCAAAAGCCTGGGTCTCCCATTTATTGGCCAGGTAGGCCGCAGCCGCCCTCTTATCTTTGCTGCCCTTCTTAGCCGTGGCGGGTTTTGAGCCATTGGGGGTTTTCATTTTATTCAACGCGGATGTCATGGCGCCGCTGGTCATGTCCCCCGATGCAACAGCCCTGCTCAGCAATCCATCGAATTCGCTGTGAAATTCTTTCCATTTTGCCGCCTTGGCCTTGGGCGCTATGGTCAGCTTGTTCTGGATCTGCCGGAGATTGTTTTTATGGCCCTCATAGAATCCCACTGTTTTCTCCAGGCCCTTGAATGGTTGGTTTTCAAAATCCACCATTCTGGTGACCTCAAGCTGGTAGGCGCTGACCAATGTTTTTATATATTCAACGTATTTAGCATCCCTGGTAAAGCACCCCTGGCTTGATACGGCCAGCACTATCGCAAGCATGATCGGAACAAAAATCTTTTTCATGGCGCAGTCCCCTATTTAATTTGATTTCCTGGGTGTGTTTATTTTACCTTAATCTCGGACCGGCGGTTTTTTGCCCAGCTTTGCTCATCGTGTCCGGCAGCCGCGGGCTTCTCCTCGCCGAAGCTTATGGTCTGCAGCCGGCTTTTGTCCAATCCCGAATTAACCAGGTATCCCTTTACCGCCATGGCTCTTTTCTCTCCCAGGGCCAGATTATATTCGGTGGTGCCTCTTTCATCACAATGACCCTCTATTGACAGGGCTACTTTGGAATTGCTCCGCAGCTGGGCGCTGGCCCGGTTGAGTGTGTTCTTGGCGTCGGAGCGGAGTTCGTAAGAATCTAAATCGAAATAGATTGTCTGGGTTTCCAGCTTGGCCTCGGGTTTCTCCTCTTTGGCCTGGGGCGGGGCAACTTCCGTTTGCATAACCGGTGGCTCTTGTTTCAGGGTCTGTTTTTTAGCGCAGCCGAACAGGCCGATGCTGAGAACAGCCAGCGCGATGGTAAGGTGAACTTTTAACATTTTATCCTCCTTGTTTGTTTTGTGTTTTATGAATTATATGATTTTCGGGCATAAAAAGAAAGAAGCGAAACCTGATTTTCATTATCAAGCTTCGCCCTTTTATTTTGTAAGGTTTAACTTACAAACCGCCCATTTACTTTACTTAATTTTATGTTCTATGGCATACCGGACTATGTCGGCATTGCTCTGGATGCCCATTTTCTCTAAAATCCTCCCGCGATAGGTGCTGACGGTTTTGGGGCTCAACGTCAGTTCGCCGGCAATTTCCTTTAATCTTTTCCCCGAAGCGATCATAAGCAATATTTGATATTCGCGGTCCGTTAATGACTCGTGCGGAGCTCCTTCATGCTCGCCATGCAATACATCAGCCAGCTGTTCCGCCAACGATGACGTTATATAACGCCGCCCCTGTGTTATGCGGGTTATCGCCATACCCAGTTCATCTGGAGCGCTTTTTTTGGTTAGATATCCCATGGCTCCGGCCCTCATGGCCCGGACGGCATATTCCTCTTCGGGATGCATACTGAGGATCAGCACCGGCAGTTTAGGATATTGTACGATGATCTGTTTCAAAACATCCAGGCCGCCGGCCCCGGGCATG
>JAHJLF010000043.1 GCA_018821925.1 Candidatus Edwardsbacteria bacterium | reverse complement strand
CATGTTTTTAACAAACACCTATTCAAGACTTTTATAGATCCCCACCCATTTCTCTAATATATTGTCCCAGCTAAAGTTACGCTTTAAATGCTGATAGGCTCCCTCGGTTACTTTAGTTCTTAGTTCCTCGTCTGTCAGCATTCTTTGAATGGCCTTGGCCAAAGCCACGGAATCCTTCTCCGGCACCAGAAGACCGGTCTCTTCATCTATTATAATGTCGGTGATCCCGCCCAGATCACTGCCTATGACCGGCACCTTGTAATTCATGGCCTCCAGAATGACCACCCCCAGCCCCTCAGTATCGCCCTTGGAGTCTATGATGGCAGGCAGGACAAACACCGAGGCATTGCGGTAGGCGCTCTCCAGCTCGGCCTCGCTGACCCAGCCAGGCAGGCTTATCTTTCGCCCCAAACCTTGGGAGATGGCTCTCTCTTTTAGACGTTCCCGTTCCGGGCCGTCGCCGATGATGGCCAGGTGGACATCCTGTTCCTGGGGCAGGTATTTGAGGGCGTCTATCAGATAGATGATGCCCTTGCGTTCCACTAGCCGGCTGACCGATAGGATGATGCTGGGATTGGCTTGCGGCTGTGAGAATTCTTTATTCTCCGGCAGGCTGATGGTATAGGGAATCACCTCCACCGGCACATCGGCCAGCTCCTTTATTTCATTGGCAGTATAATTGGAGATAGCCACCACCCGATTGGACATCCGGGCCGACCAGCTTAAAAAGCCCTTCAGGAAAGGCAGGGAGCGTTTCACCCAGCGCAGTTCCACCCCGTAAAAAGTGGTGACCAACGGCAGGCCGAAAAAGGCCTTGGCTATCCAGCCGAACAGGGCATGCGGCAGCGGCCAGTGAACATGAACCGCATCGTATTTGTTTTTTCTTAACAATTTTATGATCCCGATCATTCCGCCAACGATGTAGAAAGCCGGCATGATCTTGTACAGCAGGGATCTTTTCATGCGGTCCGGAGTGGTCTCCTCGTGGGTCAGATTCTCCCAGCGTTTGAAGAAATAGCGGAAGCGGTGCACCGGCAGGCCGTGAACCGCCTGGTCGCCCAGCCCCTGGTAGGACGAGGTGAATATCTCGGCCTCCAGGCCGTGCGCCGGGTAATGCCGCAGCATCTCGATCAGCCAGGGGGTGATGATGTCCTTTTCGTCCCTGGGAAAGGCGGTGACTATGTGAAGTATTTTCATAAGGAAATTATAGCACATAAATTAATTATAATAAAGCGAAAGTTAAAATTTCCTAAAAGGGGAATGAGTTCAGCCCCCGGTTCAATGGGAAAATAAAAAGGGCGGGAATTTATTCCCGCCCTTAACCGCCCGTCCCGCTCATTTGATGAGTTGCATTCTCACGACTCGGTGCCGGCCGGCGAATGACAGCCGACAGAGGTAGACTCCGGTTGCGCAACTCGTGGCAGTGGTCCAGGTGACGGAATGCGGGCCGGCCGATCGGACGCCATCGACCAATCCTGCCACCCGCTGGCCCATAATATTATAGACGACGATTTCGACAGGCCCCGCCGCCGGCAGCTGGTAGCTGATCCGGGTTTGAGCTGCGAACGGATTCGGCGAATTCCAAAGCCGGAATATGCCAGGGGACAGCGCTGTCTCCTGGGGCTGTTCGGCCACGCCGCTGGCATCGGCCAGCGCCAGCCGGCCGTAATGCGCCGGATTCTCGTCCTGCGGTAATTCCATGTCCTGCGGCCACCAGGCATAGATGTTTTTATCGGCGCCGTCCTGCCAGCTCAGGTGAAGCTTTGCGATCCCGCCCGGCCCGTTGCGGATATAGCTGCCTGTCCCGCCGCCCAAAGGGATGGACATCTCGTATTGCGCATGCCCGGACGCAATGCCGATGGCTTTTGCGATACCGCCGGCGCCCGAATTGATAACGGCCGGCAGCGCCGTGAATGTCAGGCTGTCGGCAGCGCCCGACTGCTGCAGGATATAGCGGCCCTCGCTGTTATCGCCGGCCCAGGCGCCATCGCCGTCGTCGTCGACAAAAAGATAGAGAGCGTCGCCGCTTTCCAGGCTCGCATCCCACGGCACGTCCACGGCAAGATATAGCGCCGACGAATCGTTGACCGCGTACAGGAACGCGCTTCCGGCCGGAACTGCCTGGCCGTTACGGCTCAGAATGTCGGTGATGTCGATCTTGGCCGCATCCGGCCATTCGCCGTTGGAAAGCACGCCGTCGACAGAGATCGCCGCGCTACGCCAGGAGGCGTTGATCTTGTTGCGGTAGGGAAACGAGATCGCTTCGGATTGCAGGGTATCGTTAGCCCGGTTCTGATCGCCGTCCAGGTCGCAGAACATCCGAAAGACGTAACGCTCTCCTGCCGGGCCCGCCTGCCACGGGGCGAATCCGACCGCGAGGGAATCGCCCGCCGGCAGTTCGGTCACATACGCGGTGTCAACCCGGATCAGAGTGTCGTTGCATAGAATATGGCAAACAACCGGAAAGGTCTGGCTTACCAAGCCGGTATTTTGCGCCAGCAGTTCCGGCACCGCCAAGTCCTCGGGGTCAAGATACCATCCCGGGGAGACAATCGCGGCCGCCTGCAGGTCGTGGGAGTCCTGCTGATTGTAAAAACGGACCGCATACTGGTCTTTCAGAAAGCTCTGGGCGAGGCTCAAACCCACCGTGCCGGCGGAATTCTCTATCCCGATGCTGGCAAAATCCGCCTGCCAGCCGGGCTGAGCCGAGCAGTAAAGAAAGGTGATGCTCGAATCGGCCAAATCTAATATCGCCTGAATGGAATAATAATGCTGAGTGCCGAAATGGACCACCGAATCCCATTCCACCATGAACCTGCCGGCTGCGCTGTCATGGTAGCAGTATATTCCGCCGCTTTGGGGATCGGCCGGGTCGAGGTCGTTCCACAGCGGCGCGGCCATGGCATTGGGCAGCGTGCTGTTCGGAATCGATGAGGGGTATGGGTTCGAGTCTCGTGAGGCAAACGAAAGAAACCCGTTGCTGCAAATGTATACCGAGTCGTAGACCTGCCCGTAGAAACGGAAACTCTGCGGAAGCGCCGCCAGCCAGCTCTTGTCATCGGCGGCGCCCGGACTGGCGCCCAGACCCCTGATCTCGGTCCAGGAGTAAACCGGTCCGGCCGTCTCGTCAGAATCGATCCAGCGGTAGCCAAAAGCATCCGGTCCGCCAGTGGCCGCTCCGATGGGACGGGACGCGGCCAGAACAAACAGGAGGAGAATAATATTCTTCATTTACTGAATTTTGGCGATTTTTTTCACTCCGTCATCTTTTCCAATGCTCCAAGCGAGAAAATAGCAGCCGGCTGACACTTTCATTCCCCCATCGTCAGCGCCGTCCCAGTTGGCACGGTATCGGCCCGGCGCCTGCACTCCGCTAATAAGCGAGCGAACCCGTTGTCCGGCAAGGTTATAAATATTTACAGATACATTGGCGTTTTGCTCCGCAACCTGGTATATAATGGAAGCGCTCTGTTTGAAAGGATTTGGGGAGACCGTCAACAGCGGGTTGCGAATTTGCAGAGAACCAATGGCGGTTACCGAAATCGGTCCGAAATAGTTGACCTTCCCGTCAGTCTCCTGCTCGCCCAGCCGGTAATAATACAGCTGCCCCCCGGATACGTTCCCGTCGGTCCAGCTGTATTCGCAGGGCATGTTTGAGTGTGCCTGGGCGGCTGTCGCTCCGGCCGGCAGGTATCCGTCTTCCGGAGCCGTCGATCTTTCTATCAGCCAGCGGTCGGTGTTCTTCTCGGTTTCGGTCCTCCATTTAAGGACGATGGAGTCGGGGTAGGCCTGGGCGGTAAAATAGGAAAGCTCCACCGCCTGCGGCAGCCCGAAGTTGGAGGTATTCAGTCCCACAAAATATCTGGAGGTATCGCCTTTGGCCGGAGTATTGTGCCACACGACGAATGAATGCCAGCCCGAGGTATCGGCGGTAAACTGGAATTGTTTGCCGGGCGGGGCGATCTCATTAAAAGAGCCTACGGCTTGGGATCTGGATTTGTAGATCGCTCCCGTGGGGCTGAATACGGCGAAGCCCAGGCTGGCCGGCCCTGCCTTTAAGCTACAGGCCGCGTAATATTTTAGGCCGGCAGTGAGATCAACATCATAGGTATGCACTATCTGGTAGTCGCCCATCCTCTTCTCCGTGCTCCAGCCGTTGTTGGGGATGGTGCCGTCCTGGAGGCAGAACTGGGCGAAGTAATCGCCGTCGCCGGTTTTTGGGCCGCGGTAGATGCCGGGGTAATAGCGGGTGCCGGCGGTCAGCTTGTTGCCGTTGACGGCGATTATTTCGACCGTG
Organism: Candidatus Edwardsbacteria bacterium; assembly: GCA_018821925.1. Taxonomy (NCBI): domain Bacteria; phylum Candidatus Edwardsiibacteriota; species Candidatus Edwardsiibacteriota bacterium. The sequence goes on along the minus strand of JAHJLF010000043.1, from coordinate 62,475 downwards.
TCCGGGCCCAGCGCTGACTGGGCGGCCACCACCGAGAACCCGGCATTCGCCTTGCCGTAGGCGTCGTTGTAAACGCGCAGGTCGTAGTCGGTCCCCGCCGCCGGTTTGAGGGCCACCGCGCTCCAGTAATTGGTGGCGGCCTGCCAGTAGCCGTCGCAGTTGTAGTCCGGGACGGACTGATCGATCACGTTGACCGGCGGCGTCGGCACCTGCAGGGTGGTGTCGTCCGGCATCCGGTAGGGCGTCCATACCCATTGACGAGAGAAGACATTGTTGTCCCTGGTCCTTTCGTAGAGGATTCGCTCCTCGTAGTCCGCATAGAGCCGCAGGGTGTGCCGGCCTCCGAAAATCCGCATCGGATAGTCGGCTACCGTCTCGGTCCACCAGGCCGGCAGGCGGTAATCCTCGAGGTATGCGTACAGCCATTCGTCCACGAAGATCCCGGCGCGGAAGATATCGGCCACGTCCACTGACGACGAATCGATGACGCAGAGATCTATAAAAGTTGTGTCCCGGGCCGTTGTCCCAAAGCCGCGCAGGGTATCGCTGACAGTGTATGTGCCCGTAAGTTTGGACGGAACCAGCGGAAACTCCCAGCTCTCCGGCTTATACGGCGCCAGATCGCAGGCCCGGGGGAAGTTTTTGAGATTGGTGTTGAAATAGATGTCAAATCCCAGGCCCCAGCCCGTGTTGCGGTTGTCTGTCCAGGCTACTCTTGGGTTTTCGCCCAGCAGGCAGAGGTCGATGCCGGATATGCCCTCAACCGCGTAGCTGCTGTCGCTGGCGATCTCGGCGGAGAAGAACGTTTTACCGGTGTCGGCCGACCATCGGAAATATGCCCAGGCGCTGTCGTGCGTATAGGCCAGATAACAAATAGTGTCCTGGGCCCAGATCGCGGGATATTTCTCCTCGGCGCCGGTGGCCGAGGCATAGACCCAGCCTGCGGCGAACGTCTTTCCGCCGTCCTTAGAACTTCTAGCTACTATATCGTAATCGTTCTGGTCGTTGTAGGCCCGCTGGCCGGCCAGATAAAGGTATCGTCCCGAGGCCGCCAGGTCCGGGCTCCGGTCATGGCGGGTGGTGGCGATGCCGGAGACGCCGGCGCTCCAGGCGGTGTCTTGCGGGGCGCTCAGGCCGACGGTTCGTGAGTACATGATGTCAACCGAGTCGTTCGTCGCCCAGTTGCCGTAAAGTTCGTAGGCGACCGCTATCAGGCTGTCGCTGATGCAAATTGAAGGGTATCTCTCCTGGCTGCCGCTGCCGGCGATACGGGACCATCCTGCCAGCCAGCTGCCGCCGCCGTTGCGGGAATAGGCATAACCGATATCGTAATCGCTGCCGTTGCCGTTGTAGTCGTACTGCCAGGCCACCGCCACCCTGGTTGAGTCGCTCTTTCTGCCCGCCGCCACCTTGGGCCAGTGGCATTTGGGATAGTTGGCCTTCCATGAAGGAAGGTAATAGAAATTCCATTTATCGCCATTGTTGGATTGCAGGTACTGCATGCCAAGGGTATCGTCGGTCTGGTAGAAGAGGAAGCACTGGTCATTGGAGGTAATGGCCAGGCTCGGCCGGTGGTAATTGTAGTTGTTGTCGCCCAAGTAGAAGAGGTCTTCCCAATCGTTGCCCCCGTCGGTGGATCGGGCCAGCCAAACCTCGTATTTTCCGTTTCCCGAGTACAGCCAGTCATAAGCGATATACAAACGGCCCTGGCTGTCCTTGGCCATCGAAGGCCGTTGCTGGTTGTCGGTATAGTTTGAGACCGCATGGTTGCGGCCCCAGCCCTGGACCTTGTCCGGTTTATCCTGTTTGGCAGTCGCCGGGAAAACCGTTTCGTCCCTGGCTGACAATTCCATCAACCCGGAAACCTTGGCCGACATTTCATTGCCTTGCTCATAGCCGAATATTTTTGACGCTTTGGAGTTGTCCGTGGCTTTCCGGATATTTTTGACGGAAGCTCTTCTTAATGCCTTCCGCGATGCTGGTGAAATTCCGCGGGCTGCCCCATCCGGTTTGATGGCAGATGGGTCTTGGGGGGCGGCCAGATGCTGCCCGGCTTTGTCCAATACCAGCCGCCCGCTCGATTCGGGGCCTTCCCCGGCTATGCCCGGTTCCTTGTCATAAATGACATTTTGCCCGGCCGACGGATTTGCACATATGGACAGAACGGCCAACAATCCGGCCAAGGCTATTGATATCTTTCGCATGGCAATCCTTCCATAATGTACTGGCGGCAGTTAGTGTGGAAGGGCAATACCCGGCAGACGGGAATCGCCCTTCCATATAGTGCCCTATTTACGGGCGTTATTGTTAGAATACCCGGTTTTCGGAATTGTGGTTTGCCAGCCTATTTGACCAGCACCATCTTCCTGGCGCTGTTGAATTCGCCGGAGGCCAGCTTGTAGATATACACTCCGTGGGCCACCTTCCTTCCGGCATCGTCCTTGGCATCCCACATGACCTGGTGGTAGCCGGAATTATGCTGTCCCGAGGCCAGGGTTCTGACTAACTGTCCGTTGAGATTGTAGATCTTCAGGGAAACTTCGCCCGGCTTCTCCAATTGGAAAGCGATCAGGGTTTTATATCTGACCGGATTGGGGGCGTTCTGGAACAGCAGGTTGGATAGCGGCATCCCCTGCGAATTGAGCCTGGTCTCCAATTCGTTATCATTGATCGGGCTGCTCCAGGCTGCCGGCGGGGTGAACAGCGCCGCCGAATTGGTCGCGGCGGTGGCCGCCACGCCCAGCGTGCCGGCCTGGTTCTCCACTCCCGAGGCATAGGTCTCGGTGGTGATGCCGCCCCACTGGATCTTGATCTTGCCGTCGGGGGTCAGGATCATCTGGAAAGTCTGAGTGCTGGTATTGGAATAGTTCTTGACGGCATTGAAAGACACCACGAACTTGGTGGCCGAGGAGTAGTAGGTGATGGTGCCTCCGCCCGATACGTTAAGGTCCCTCCACAATCCGGCTATCAGGGCATTGGGGGCCGCAGTGTTGGGAATGGCGGCTGGGCTGTAGGCGGTTGAGGTGGTGCCAAAGTTCAGGAACCCGTTGGAGCAGATGTTGACGGTGGTATAGTTAGTGCCGTAGTAGTTGAAAGTAAAGCCGATGGATTTGTTCACGCTCTGGTCGTCCCCGGTCAGGCCAGTGGCCGTGGTGGCCGAAGCATCCCAGCTATAGGTGGCGGTGCTCTTGGTATAATTTGCGGTGGCTCCGCCGCTGGAGCCGCCCTTGATATACTCATCCCACACAGTGCTGGAGGCGATGGGCAGGTTGTTATATTTGGAGTCGTAGTTGGAGCCGTCAATCTTGCAATGATAGATGGCGATGCCCCGGGCGTTGGCATAGGTAGAGTTGTTCTTGTAGAGCTTGACCGCGTTCTGCACCGCCGTGGTACAATTGGCGGCAGCGTTTTTCAGTCCGGCCGGCACCGTCTGGGCGCAAATCTTGCGGCAGAAGTCAACCAGGTCTATGTGGTACTGGAAGTAGCTGGAGGAGAACTTCAGGGTGTTGGTCATGGCCGAGCCGATGGCCGAGGAATAACCGGCCCCCCGGGCCTTCATCAGGGAATCGGCGAAAGCGTTGACCTTGGCGGTGAGGTTGGGTATCTGGGCGAGATCCACCACCGACAGGGTTTGCTGGCCCGAGGTCCCGTTGATGATGGCCTTGCCCATGTCAATGGCCGACATGGTGGGCGTGGTGTTCAGGTTGTTGAGGAAGTTGGTATAGTACCAGCCGGCGGCGCCTTCCACCTCCTCGGAGACGTTGGCCACGTTGGCATAGCCCTTGGCGATGTCCAGCACCTCCCACATGCCCATCAGGCAGGCGTCCCAGCCCACATGATCCAGATTGCGGCCCAGGTAGGTCTTGATCTGGCTCAGGGCGTTGGCTATCTCGCCGTTGCTTATATCGATCACCGAGCCGTGCGAGTTGTCGTTGGAGAAGCCCTTGAATATCGGGGAGCCGTCATCGCTTTTATACCAGCCGTCGCCGTGGTCCCACATCACCAGAGAATACTTGTTGGCCGGATAGTTCTGGATGGCCCATTTGGCGAAGTCGGCCAGGGTCTGGGGGTTGCCCATGTCCACCTCGCCGATGTCCGAGATCTGGTAGGCCGCGGTCGGAGTCATGCCGTTGGCTATTTTGAACCGTTTGCAGCTGGTCCAGTTGTCATAGCCGGTGGCGTAGCCCGAGGCCCGATCCATCTGGACGATCAGGTTCACCTTGCCCGAGCTGTAGGAGGCGTTGGACATCTCGATGAAATCGTCCAGGCCATATTGCTCCAGATCGTTGTCGGCGTTCAGGTAGACCATGATGGTCCACTCCATGGTGGAGGCCGCCGCCTGGCTGACGCTGATGGTCTTGGGCGAGCCGGTGGTGCCCGATGGCGCGGTAGCGGTGACAGTTACCGTGGCCGACCTGGCTCCGCCGGTGTTGTTGGCAGCGGTCATGGTGAAGGAGCCCGGGGTGTTGCCGCTGGAGGAGGACACCGTCAGCCAGCTCTGATCGGAGGAGACGGTATAGGAGATGACATCGCTGGTGGTGGAGTTTGTAACGTTGACCGCGCTGGAGGTCCCGCCCGAGGCGGCAGGAGACCACGAGGTGGCGCTCACCGCCAGGTTCGGAGCCGTCCCCCCGGACACCGAGATCTGCAGGCTGTAGTAGCCGGATCCCGAGTACTGGTAGGCCCGGGCGTACCAATATCCGGACGCGTCGGCGGTGAAAACGCAGGAATCGACTATCCCGGAACCGGCCGTGCTGGAGGCTTTTTGGGATTGGGAGGGATTGTAGAGATAGAGGTCGAAGTCGGCCGAGGACGGCGGGGTGATCTTTACCTTGATCACCTGTCCCGAGGTAACGTTAAACTTGTAATAGTCGTTGCGGTCTGTTCCGTCAAGATAGCAACCGGTCCAGGAGCCCGGAGATACGGTCAGGGCGGTGGAGAAGTCGTTCCCGGCATCCCCGCCGGAGCCCGCATCGTTCTGGGTCACCGAGCCGGTGCCGGTTAACGCCACATCATCGATATATACTCCGGTATTGGTAACGCTGCCGTCGCTGTTGAAATAGAACCTGATCTGGGTGGCGGTATTGGGGATGCTGACTGTCTGCTGGGCCCAGCTTTGATAGCTGCCGGCCCTCTGCCAGGCGGTGGTCCAGGTAGTGCCCGATAAGTATTGGACCCGGAGGTAGTCATATCCGCTCTCGCTATACTGCCAGATGTAGAATTTCAAAGCGACATCAGTGTATCCCGAAAGGCTGACGGACTTGGTCATGTAATTGTTCTGGCTGTTGGCGTATGGACTGACATCATCGCACCTGGCGCTGTAGGAGGAACTATAATATTTGGTGGAGGTCGTGGTCCAGCCGCCGGTGGTAGGCGACAGGGTCCAGCCGGTTAAGTTGGTCATATTGTCCGAGAAAATGGTGGTCTGAGCTGATGCCACCCCCGCTAAAATAAAGAGGGCGGATACCAGTAAACCTAACTTTTTCATGAGACTTCCTTTCAAAATGATTACCTATATTCAGATATTAGATATGCATAATTTATACCAAACCAACAAAACAAACATATATCTCACGTTATTGCAACATCTTATAATAAACAGACTTGGCTGATTGCTCCAATGTCTATCAATAAAATGTATCGTTATGTTACAAAACGAACGATTATTTTTCATTAATATGAACTTCTGTGAGATATGTTTCCGTAACCCCTTGAAATGCAACCTGTATAAATATACATTTTGTATCATTATTTTACAACGAACCATTATGGCCTTGTAGCCATAGCCTCTTTGTTCCGGTTTCAGACTTCGCCTGCCCAGCTTCGTTGGATTCACTACATCTACGCCTTACGGGCATAGTATTACAGAGGTATAAATAAAAAAATAAATTTATGTTGAAATTTACGTTTTTTAGTGCTAATATCATTATGTTACATTATGATACAAAATGAGCAAATAGAAATTGGCAGCCGGATAGCCGGCCGCTATGAAGTTATTGCCCAGATTGGCCAGGGAGCGTCAAGTTGCGTTTTCAGGGTTCGCGACCTGACATCCAAAACCGATCTGGCCTTAAAGCTTATCCTGAATTCCTGCCCCGGCATCAATTTTATCCAGCACGAGTTCAAGTTTCTCTCCTCCCTTAATCACCCCAATCTGGTTCCGGTCTATAATTTTGGAAAGGAAGGCCAGCGGTATTTCTATACCATGGAATTGATAGAGGGCCCCGGTTTGCTCTCCCGGCAGTTTGCCTGGAACGAAATTATAGATATCACCGCCCAGCTATGCCTGGCCCTTGAGCATATCCATCAGCAGGATATAATCCATATGGACTTAAAACCAGGCAATATCCTGCTCTCGGACAACGGCCATGTAAAATTGGCTGACTTCGGGTTTGCCCAGTGCTATACCACCGGCCAAAGCCTTGTCAGATCGTTGGGAACCCCGGCCTATATCTCCCCGGAGGTGCTTTCCGGTCAGGCCCCGGACAACCGTTCCGATCTGTATTCCCTGGGGGTGATAATGTATCAGATGGCCGCCCGGCAACTCCCCTTTGAGGCGCCATCTTTTGAACAGCTGGCCGATAAGATCCTCCACCGGCCGCCCCTGGCGCCCAGCCAGATAAAACCAGAGATCCCCCAAACCCTGGATAGCCTGATCCTGAAGCTACTGTCAAAATCTCCGGCCGATCGGCCCTCCTCGGCCAATGAGGTCATTGAGGAACTTAACCAGGGGCTGAAATTGAAACTCCCCCTGGCCGCCAAATCAGGACAGCGGGACCACGTGTTCTTTCCCCGGCTGATAGGCCGGGATCGCGAATTGCAGGAACTGCGCCAGGCCCTAAAATCTGCCGAAGGAAACCAGGGAAACTGCATATTCATATCCGGCGAGACGGGAATAGGACGATCCCGCCTGCTGTCGGAGTTTGCCAACCAGGCGCAGCTGGCCGGAACAAATGTTTTTTGGTCCCGTTGTTATCAGGAGAACCAGACGGCCTTCCAGCCCATCGACCAGTTATTGTGCCAACTGGCCCCCCTGGCCCAAAGCTTTTGCCCCGAAATTTTGGAAAACTACGGCCCGGCCATTTCCCAGGTATCTCCAGCCCTGGACGGATTCCTGGAGGGACAGTCAAAGCCCGGACCCAGCGGGCTTCCCGAGCCGGGCCAAAAGTTGCGGATACTGGACTCCATCGCCCGCCTGACGATTGAAACCATCTCCGCCCTGCCACACGGCGCCAGCCTGATTATCTTTGAGGGCATCCACCGGTCCGATCCCGAAACCATCGATGCCATAACCCACCTCTGCCGCAACATATCCAAAGAGCCCATACTGGTCCTCGGCAGTTTCCGCAGCGATGTCCCGGACGAAAATCATCCCCTGGCCAGGGCCGTCGAATTGCTGTCCGCAGAAAACAAGGCCGAACAGATGTTTCTCAAAAGACTCAATCAGGATGAAACATTCCGGCTGATCTGCAGCCTCTTTCCCCAAGCCAGAAATCTGGAACCCATGGCCCAGAGAATATTTGAGGCCACCGAGGGAAATCCATTTTTGATAGAGGAAACTGTTCATTATTTGATGTCCTCCGGACATATCCGCCGGGAGTCGGGCCGTTGGCATATAGACCCGCTTTTCCGCGACTCCATGGAGTTGCCAAAAAACATCCGGGAGATCTGGCAGCAAAAGATCGGCGCCCTGCCGGCGGTTCAGACCAGAATATTACAAGCTCTGTCGGTTTTTGGCCGACCAACCTCCGATGACGATGTAGCCCTGGTCCTTGATCTTTCGGCCGAACAACTCAGCCAGCATCTGATCCATCTCAAAGGGCGAGACATTATCACCCCGGTGCGGGATGACGATCAAACCCTGTTCGGATTTCACCACTCCAGGCTTGAGCAGTTTATCTATCAGTCTATAGATTCCCCGGAAACAGAAGCCCTGCACCGGAAAATTGCCCAAATGCTGGGAAACCGGAACGATCGGTCGGTCCAGGACAATATCTCCCTTGCCTGGCACTGGGAAAAAGCCGGGGAGCCCGAACGATCCGGACAATACCATCTGCTGGCCGCCAGGCACCTCCAACCGTATTCCTCTCAGCAGGCCATTGACCACTACCTGTCGGCCCTGCAGGTTGCCCGGATGGAGGATCGAAAAACCCTCCTGCCGGAGATTGCCAGGCTTTACTACCGATCCGGCCATTATCAACGCTGTCTGGATATCTGCCGGGAGCTCATCGGGCTGGATGGCGACGGACCGGAAATCCGAAGGCTGAGCGGCGGTTGCTGCCAGGCCCTTGGCAACTGCGAGGAGGCATTGGCTGAATTTTCACTGGGCCTTAAAATGTCGGACGAACTGCCCCGGCTGGCCGCCGGAATTAAGGCCTCGATGGCCGATGCCTATACCGCCCTGGGGGAATTCGGCCGGGCGGAGAAGATCTGCCAGGAAGGGCTTAAAAAACTGCCGTCGGAGAGCGATCCGCTGGCCGAGGCCGAGCTTTACAACAGCCTGGGCCAGATCTACTGGCACCTGGCCGACTGGGCTCAGGCCATTACCGCCCATCAAAAAAGCCTGGGCCTCAAGGAGCAGGCCGGAGACAAGTTCGGGATCGCCGCTTCCTACAACAACCTGGGTGCGGTGTATTACCGGATGTACGAATGGGACCGGGCGGCCGAATGCCACCGCAAAAGCTTTCTCCTGCGCCAGGAGATAGGGGACCTGGGCGGCCTGGCCAAATCCTACAATAATCTGGCCCTGATCTACCGCCATCTGTACGACTGGGACGAGGCCATGGTCTACCACGCCAAATGCCTGGAGATATTAGAGAGGATCGGATCCAGTTACGAGATGGCGGTGTCCCACATTAACCTGGGGTTCATCCACAAAGCCCGGGGAGAGATGGACCAGGCCCTGTGGAACTACAATCAGGGGATTCAGATGGCCCTCAAGATCGACGCCAAAATACTGCTGCTGGACTCCTTCATCAAGAAGTCCGAGTTGTACCTGTCCCTGGGAAGCCTTAAGGACGCCTCCCTCTTCTGCCAAAAGGCCCTGGAGATATCGAAGATTTTGGGTGGCAAACTGGAGACGGGACGGGGACTGAACATCCATGGCCGGATTTATCAGGTTAAACGGCAGTGGGATAAAGCCCGGGAAACTTTGGGCCGGGCGCTGGAGATATTTACCGAACTGGATATCAAGGCCGGTGAAGCCTTCATCCTGAAGAATCTGGCCGACCTGTATCTGGAGACTGGCCAGATCGAGAAATCCGGGCAACTGGCCGACAAGGCCCTGCGGCTGGCCCAGCGGGTGGAGGAACAGCACCTAGTTTCCGAGATCCTGCTGCTGAAAGGACAACTGCGGGAGGAGCTGGGCCAGTCGGGCATACGAGAGATGGAGTGGGCCTTGGAGATATCCGACCGGGTTCGGATACAGGAGACCTCGGGTTTCATCTATGGGGCTATGGCCCGCCACTATCTGCACCGCAAGGATCATCCGGCGGCCGCCCAATACTACCAGAAGGCGGTGGCGGCATTCAAACAGACCAGCCAGCACATCAGCCAGCCGGAACTAAAGAGTAGCTTCCTGCAGGAACCCCGTCGAAAACAGATATTCCGGGAGATACAGCAATTATATCTGGAGGTAGCCGGCCATGGCCCAGCCAGTTAAAATTTCCTCCCCGGAGGACCTTCTCTTCCGGGCCGAAAGGGAACTGACGGAGATTGATTCCCTGCTGCAGGGCCGGACCGGCAGTCTGGGACAGGATGCCGTGGCCCTGGGCCTGTTGTTGGAGGTCTCCCGCAAGATCAGCCGGGTGTTGAACCAGGACCAGCTGCTGGATACCATAATGGATTCGGTGATGGAGCTGACCGGAGCCTCGCGGGGCTTTTTAATGCTGTATGACCAGAGCGGGAAATTGAACATTACGGTCACCCGGGCCGGTCCCAACCAGGCCTGGGACAAGGACGACATTCGCTTCAGCCGCACCATAACCGAAAAGGTCATCACCACCGGACAGCCCCTGTGGCTTAAGGACATCAGCCAGGATCCGGAGTTCAACCAGGCCGCCTCGATAGCCGACCTTCAGCTCCGTTCATCGATGTGCGTTCCCCTGTTCGCCGGCCAGGCCCAACAACGCAAAGCTATCGGGGTCATCTATGTGGACAGCCAGCGGATCCAGGAGACCTTCAGCCATCACGATCTGGATCTGCTGGCCGCCCTGGCGGCCCAGGCGGCCATATCAATAGAAAATGCCCGGCTGGTGGAGGGCATCAAAACCCTGGAGGAGGAGAAGCGGCTGCGGCTGGAGAGAGAGAACCTGTCCCTGCAGCAACTGTTGGACGGCCGGAGCGACCTGCTGGGGCAGTGCCCGGCCATGGATGGGGTCTTCTCCATCATCCGGCGGGTGGCCGGCTCCGAGGTCAATCTGCTGCTGCTGGGGGAGTCGGGCACCGGAAAGACACTGGTGGCCCGGGAGATCCATGACTTAAGCCAGCGTAAGGAAAAACCCTTCACCGTTATCGACTGCGGCTCCATTCCGGAAAACCTTTTGGAATCGGAGCTGTTCGGCTACGAGAAGGGGGCCTTCACCGGAGCCTTTGCCCGCAAGATGGGAAAATTCGAGATGGCCAACGGCGGAACCGTTTTTCTGGATGAGATTGGGGAGATGGCCCTGCCCCTGCAGATCAAGCTGCTGCGGGCCATCCAGGAGGGGGTGATCGAGCACCTGGGGGGCCGGGAGCAGATCCGGGTGGATGTCCGGATTATTGCCGCCACCAACCACGACCTGGAGCAGGAGGTGGCCAAGGGAATATTCCGCAAGGATCTCTACTACCGGCTTAACATCATCACCCTGGAGCTCCCCCCCCTAAGGGACCGGGGCAGCGATATTCTACTGCTGGCCGAATCCTCTCTGAAAAAATTCTCCCTCAAACATAAAAAAGAAGCAGCCCGCTTCAGCCCTGAATCCAAATTCTCTCTTATGGGATATCAGTGGCCGGGCAACATTCGGGAGCTGGAGCACAAGATCGAGCGGGCGGTGATCATGTGTGACGACCGGCTGATCGAGCCGGACCATTTGGGATTGCTGGCCTCTCCCCAGGCAGATACGGAGCCCGGCAATCTGAAGGAGGCTAAAAGGAAACTGGAGAGACAGCATCTTTCCCAGGCCCTGGCAGCCAACCGGTGGGATATTACCGCTTCAGCCAGGCAGTTGGGCATCACCCGCCAGCAGGTATATCGGCTGATAGGACGCTATAAAATGAAACCGCCCGGCGAAAATAAGCCGGGCGGCAAAGAACAATGAAGAACGGGGGCTCGAGTTTTTGGCTCGGCCCCCGTTCTTTTAGATCCAGCTACTGTTTTATGCTGATGCTCTTGATGGTGACATTCTTGGTCGGCCGATCACGCATGTCGCGGGGTTGTTTGGCAATGAGGTCAACCACCTCCATGCCCTTGACCACCTTGCCGAAGGGGATGAAGCCCATCTGATCCAGCCGGGCGCATTTATCGTCTAAGTTGATGAAGAACTGAGCGTCGGACTGGGAGTCTATCGGCTGGGCGCGCGAGGAGGAGGCCATGGAGATGGTCCCGCGAAGGTTGGATTTCTTGCGCGGCTCGGCCCCCATCTGCTCCCCGCCGTAGCCGTCGTTATCAGGATCGCTGTCCTTGGACAGGGGGTCTCCCCCCTGGATCACAAAGCCCGGCACCAGCCGGTGGAAGGTGGTCCCGTCAAATGATTTGGCCAGGGTCCGACTGACAAAATTCAGAACGGTCTGGGGGGCGTCCTTGGGAAACAGCTCTATCTCTATCTGGCCGAGATCGGTATCCAGCACCACCACCGGCTTTTCCATTATCTTCTTGACATCGGGCTGGGCCTGGGATTCGGCCGGAACCTGGCTCTGCAGATTCTCCACTTCTTCTTTCTTGCAGGAGATAAGGGCTACCAGCGAAAGGCCTACGATCATAGTCAATATTTTTTTCATAATATCCTCCGTTTAATATTAAGATGCCCCGAACCAAAATTTCAGTTCGGGGCAATATGGTAAACTGGTGCTTACTGGTTGATCTTAAAGGTAACCGGCCACATCACCCAGACCCGGACCGGTTTGCCGCCCGGAGCCACGGCCGGAGTGAAGATACATTGTTTCCCGGCTGCCACGGCTGCTTCATCCAAAGACACATTTCCGGAACTTTTGGCCACCACCACCATTTTAACGTGTCCGTCGAAGTCGATCAGAAGCTGCAGATATACCTTTCCTTCGATGCCGGCTTTTTTGACGATATCCGGGTAGACCGAGCTGCCGGCTTTCACGATTTCGGGCAGTTTATCAACGGCCACATAAGCCTGCCTGTCAGGGACATCCTCCATCTGAAGGTTGCTGGTGCCGGAGGCTCCCTCGGCCGTTGCCAATCCGGCCGACATGGCTCCCAGCTCGGACTGGGTATAGGCGGCTTCATCCACCGCTTTATCGTCGGCCACCGGCTTGGGGACGCCCATGGTCGGAGCGGCCGCTACCGCCGATGCAACCTGTACCTGCTCCACGGTAGAACTGCTTAAGGAGGGCGGCGCGCCCAACTGGCTGTAGGTGATCCTGACCATCGGGGCATCCGGTATCGGCCGGTGGGCTTCAATATATGCGTTGACCGCAAAGTAGGAGAGCCCTCCCAGCACCACCAGCAGCATGGAAGTAAGCGATATCAGCAGGCCCTTTTTAAGGTGCAGGGGAATCAATACTTTTGATTGTTTGACGCCGAAGCCGATTGAAGAGTATTCCCTGGTCTGTATGGCCATCACTAACCAGGCTACGATCAGCCCCACCAGGGTGCCGGCCACCGGAAAGAAAATATTGATATTACTGTTCATTTTTTATTTCTTCCCTCCTTTCCCGGAGGCAGCCTTTTTCTTGGCTTCCTCGATGGCTTTCAGGTGCTCCTCGGTCTGCTCCACAATGGCAAAACGGGCGATCTGGTTCTGCTGGATGGCATCCATTACCGCCACCACTTTATCATAGCTGCTCTCCCGGTTCACCTGCACCAGCATCGTCAACCGGCAGATCTTCTCGTCCCTGACCATATCCAGGCTGTCGCGGATCTCCTTGGGGATCCGCTTGCCCTTGTTATCGGCCATGAATTTGTCGTATTTGTCCAGAAAATCCGGACCCGACTCGTAATAGGCCTGATTACGGCCATCGATATGGGCCGGCATCTTTTTGATATTATCCAGCTTGCTGTTCAGCATCAGGGAGTCCAGGGACTCCACCGCCACCGGCGTCGGGACGTCAAAGCCCATGTTCTGCAAAATGGTGCCGTCCTTCATGATGTTCATGGTCAGAACATTGGATTGGGCCACCGGTTTTTCGGTGCCGGGCTCTGTTTCCGGAGGCAAAGTTATTTCGATGGCCTGGGGTTCCTGGAACCGGGTGGTGGTCATGAAGAAAATCACCAGCAGGAAGCCGATATCCACCATCGGGGTCATGTCCAGCACTATGCCGGGTCTGCCTTTGCGTTTACGCAAGCCGCCTTTTTTCTTGCCGCCATCTTGGGGCCCCATATCTACTGCGCCCATGCCATCACCTCCCTTCTTCGCCAAACACCGGTTTGGCATCAGCTTTAAGGTTGGTAACCAAGCTGAATCTTAACATGTTGACATCTTTTTTCTGCAGGATGCCCGTCAAATCAAGCATCTTTCCCGACAGGCAATTCTTGTCCACCATAAGGACCATCATCAGTTTGGGGTTTCGCATGCGCTCCTCGACCACGGTCATGGCCATGTTTCCCAAGGGCAGCGGCTGGGCCGCATCCTTGCCGGTGGCATACCATATCACCATGCTGTCAACCCTGGCGGTATACTGCTCCGGGGTCAAAGAGACGATCTCCTGTTTGGCCCACTTGTTGATGAAATTGTCCTTCCTCTGCACCTCGCGGATGGCCAGCTCTGACGACCGGCCCCTGGTCAAGGGCTTGCCGGGAGCGGAGGCCACCTCTTTAAGCAATTCCTCCGAAGCCGAGGGAAGCAGAGTCCCGCCCATGCCCCTCATGGCCGCCACGGTCACGTTGGGGTCGGCCGTGGCCTCCTTGATGTTGGCGATCAGGGTCAGCAGGTTGGTCGGCCCGATGCTGTCGGCCAGGTCCGCGGCCTGCTCCGGAGCCAGCACATTGATCACCATGACATTGGCCTCGGGAACCTTTATGGGCGAACGCGAATCGGGCAGCATGACCGCCACCGTTACCGGCGGCCGGGCATGATAAGTGGACATGAAGAAGATGACCAGCAGAAAGGCGATGTCAACCATCGGGGTCATATCCAGAACTATCCTGGCCCGACGTTTCATCTTTGCTGACATCTTATTTCTCTCCTATCGTCAATAGTTGTTGCATCTCGTAAATGGCCTCGTCGGTGCCGAACTGGAACAGGGACACCTTATTCATGAAATAGTTGTTGGCCACGATTCCGCCGATGCCGTTAAGCAATCCGCCGGCGGTGTTGATCAGGGCCTCGGATATGCCGCGAGCCAGCTGGGAAGCATCCGGGGCGCCGGCGTGGGCCATGGCCTGGAAGGCGCGGATCATGCCGATGGTAGTGCCCAGCAGGCCCACCATGGTCCCGATGGAGGCGATGGTGGTCAGCATTATCAGGTTGCGTTCCAACAGCGGGGTCTCCAGCATATTGGCCTCTTCAATGGCTCTTAACAGCTCGGCGCTCTTTTTATCGGCCGATATGTTCTCGTTCTGCAGGGCCAGGTATTTTTCCAGTCCGGCCCGCAGGACGTTGGCGGTGGAGCCTCTCTGGGCGTTGCAGGCGGCGATGGCTCCGGTAACGTTGCCGGCCCTCAGCAGCTCGCGGAACTCCTCCATAAAAGCCGCCAGGTTCTTGGCCCCCCGGGCCCGGCCGATGGTCAGGCTGCGCTCGATGACGTAGGTGAACAGAAGGATCATCAGGAAAGTCAGTATGATCACCACCGGCCCGCCGTCCTGGATGTATTTGGGCAGGGTCTTGAAGATGATTGCTGAAACTGCCAAACCGATGACATATAGCATCAGGGTAACCAGGGCAATTTTTTTGGTGCGGGCCAGGGCAATGCCCAACACAGCCGCTAACACCGCCGGCGCCACTCCCATGATCAGAATCTTGACGATCAAGGAAGCATCCATTAATCCATTCAACATTGCTTTAAACTACCTCCTGTAAATATGTTGTTTTTTATTTGACTCCCGATCTGCCGGGGAGCCTGTTAATATTTTTTGTTTTCTAATAAATGGGTCCTGATATTGAGGGCTATGATCCTTACCAGACCTCTATCTTGGGTTTCAGAGACTCCAACACCTCCTTGGCGATCTTGTTGCCCGGATCGAGCGTAAGCAAAGCCTTGGCCTCGGCCGAGGCTTTGGTCTTAAAGGCCTTCTCGTTGAACTTGGTGAAAATATACAGATAATGCTGGGACAGGGCTTCCATGGCCGGAACTGCCTCCTTGACGGGTTTTATATTCTTGCCCATCTTCAAGGCTTTGGCCTTCAAGAAGGTATCGATGGCCTTTTCGTAAATGGATCTGGTCTCGGCTTTGGGAGCCTTGCTGGCCTGGCCCTTCAATGAATAACTGTAGCCCATGTTCATCAAAGCGCCGAAGGCGGTGGCCGGATTCTTTTCGATGCGTTTCTGGTACCACAGTATGGCCTCATCGTAATATCCGGCATAGTAGTAAGCATTAGCCATATCGTAATAAGTGTCCTCCACCTTGGAGGGGTCCAGCTCCATCCGTTTTTGATAGGCATTGATGGCCGCATCGAACATCAGCTTGGAATTTGCCGTATCCCTATTGGCCGAATAGGCACTGCCTGCCCGGATATAGACCCTGGCGGCCTCGTACCAGCGGGTGGGATCCATCGGCGACAGCTCCAGGGATTTACTGAAGGCCTGGGCCGATTCGATATAATTCTTCACATCATACTGCAGGGAGCCCAAAAGATACCAGACCCCGTCGTTCTCGGGATCCATCTTGGTGACCTTTTTGGCCTCGATGATGGCCGGCCCGATCAAAGCGGAGTCCTTCTGCATCTGATAAGCCTTGGCCAGCATATAATGGCCGGCAGCATCCTTGGGCGACAGCTCGGTGTATTTTTTGAAATATCTGGCAGCCTCGGCATATTTACCGCTTTGGAAGTAGGCACTACCCAAGTCCAGATTGACATCGGTGAAATCGGGGTTGAGCTTGATGGCCAGCAGATATTCGGACATGGCTTGGTTATAGTTTCGCTGGCGGAAATAGAGATTGGCCAGACCGTTATGGGCACTGGCATTATTGGGATCCATCTGTAGCACCTGGCGAAAGACCTCCCCGGCCTCGTTCAGCTGCCCCTTATCCAGATAGACCTTGCCCAGCCGGTATTTGAGGTCCACGTCGTTGGGCTTCTTGATAAGCAGTTCCTTGATCAGGGCCTCGGCCTCGTCCAGCTTCCCGGCCTTATGGTAGGTAACGGCCAGCTCGGTCACCGCCTGGGGGTATTTCAGGTCCCGGGCCGTTTCGAACTCGACGATGGCCTCATCGAACATCTTCCGTTCAACATAGATCTGTCCCAGGCGGTAGTGGGCTTCTTTGAGTTTGGACTTCCGCTGAATGGCCTGGCGGTAGAGGTCGATGGCTTGGTCGAAATCGCCCTGGTCATCTGCTGTGATTCCCTGCTGCAGGAGATCCTCGGCCTTGGGCTTTCCCGCCTGAGAGGTGGTGGCGCAGCCGATGAGGCACAGCGCCAAAGCTATCAGAACGAAATCGGTGATCTTTAATAATTTCATAGCAGACTATCTCCCCGCGATATTTATAAATGTAGCTGAGTTGGTGCTCTTATTTCTTAATGGTCACCGGCATGGTGGCCGGCACATATCCCTGCTGGGCCGCTATCTTCTGCCCCTCGGCCGAAGATATATAGGTGATGAATCCGTGGGCCAGGCTGGACATTCCCTGGGAATAGGTATTCTCCAAAACATCATTGACATACATATACAGGGGGTGGCTTAAGGGGTAGTTCCCTTCATAGACCGTCTTTTGATTGGGGTAAAAATATCCGCTCTCCTTGACCTGGGCTATTTCAAGCGCTTTTAGGCCGGTTTCTTTAATGGGCGGCCACACGTCCCAGTTCCGATAAAGGGCGCCCATGGAGACCAGGCCTATCGCACTGGGGTGGGTCTTTACCAGCTCGACTATCTGGGCGGTGGTGGTGCAGGGATATGTTTTGGCGGCATATTCCCCGCCGTTCAAGACCAGCTGCTGAAAATATTCGTAATGGCCCATATTGGGTCCGGGGATCACTGGGACCAGGTTTTCGATGTTGCCGCCCAACCGGCGCCAGCTGGTGATCTTTCCGGAGAAAATTCCTGACAATTGTTCAAAATCCAGCCGCTGTATCTTATTTTTGGAATTGACTATCACCGCCAGCCCGTCGTAGGCTATCTTGTATTCTTTGGCCAGGCCGCCGTTGGCTTTGATTATCGAATCCTCGGCGCTGGTTATGGGGCGGTTCATCACTGCGATCCTGATCCGGCCTTCGTTGAGATCCGCGATCGCCGCCTTGGAGCCGCCTTCATCAACCGCTATAGCCGACTTGGAATACAGGGCCATAAAAGACTGGGATTCGCGCCTGATCATTCTGATGGCCACGTCCTCTCCCTTGACCACTATCCTTCCGGCGGTCTGGGACTCTTCGGAACCGCTGTTTTGGGGGCCGCAGCCAAATAGCGGCAGCAAGGCCAGCCCGATGTAAAGCCACGATTTTATGAAATATTCCATTTTAATTATTCAGAAAGTTAATTATAAATTGATATATATGTAAAGTCAAGAGAAAATCTTAAAAATATTCAATAATCTTTGGCTAATCCAGCGATTTTCCCAGCTCATCCCATTCCCTCCCTTGAGGATTTCGTTGCTTTGATATCCGGAGCATCAATTTTCCCAAGGCCTTGTATAACTCCGTTTCCTGGGGAAAATCCTTTTTCAGGGTCTCCAGATGGCCGGACACCGTTTGGACATCGCCCCGCTCGATGGGCCCGCTTAGCGAATTTTCCAGCCCGTTTTCAACCAGATTATCCATCACCGTCCCGGCCAGGGCATGGAGCATAGCTTCGGTTTTTTCCTTCTCGGCCACGGCGGCCCCCATCATCTGGCCCGCGGCATAAAGCAGGGCCAGCAAATAGTTCGAAGCCATCACGCTGGAGAGATGATATAGATTCTTTCGAGAGGCCAGTATATCCACTGGAAAACAATCTAACGATTCTATCAGGGGTCTCAGCCTTGCCAAGGCTACGGCATCTCCTTCCACTCCGAAATAGATGCCCTTGAAGCGATCCCAAGGGATCAAGCATCGGGGGAAACTGGCCAGGGGATGCATCGAGGCGATGGAGGCCCCCAGCATCTTGTTGGCCACCAGGGCCGATGACGAAAGGAAGCCCGAGCAGTGGCAGAGGATCTGCCCCTTGGCCAGGGCCTGCCGGGAGGCCAGCCGATCGGAGACGGCCTTTATGTTGTCATCGGGGACCGCCAGAATCACGACCTCCGCCCCCTGGGTCGCCGCCGAGGGATCGCCGTCGGATGCGGCCGATTTTACCGCCCGGGCCGTTTCCTCCAGCCTGGCCGGATCGCTGTCGGACAGGCCGCTTATTCGATAACCTTTTTGCGATAGAGCCAAGGCCAGCGTGCTTCCCAGCTTGCCGTTTCCGATTATTGCTATGCTTGGTTTATCCATGATCTCTTCCCGTATTATTGTATTGAGGCGCTACCGCCTCCGCTCTTTTCTGTTGTACAGCAGGTAGAATGATATCGCCGAGACAGCATAACATCCTGCGGTCAGGTAATATGGCATGGCATAACCGTAGTGCTGCATGGCCCATCCCGAAAAGGCGGTGGAGAATGTCCAGGACAGGGTCCAGGCCATGGTGGCTATGCTGTTGACCGTGGCCCGGGCGCCATCCGGGACGACCTCCATCATAAAGGCAGAGGAGATGGGCGAGGACATCTGCATCAGGCTGGCCCTCATCCAGAAGGACAGCACAGCGATGTACAGAACCTTCTCGGCCCCCAGGCTTATCAGAAACGGCAGCGACAGCAGTTCCATGGCTACCACGGTTTTGACTTTGCCGAAACGTTTGGCCAGGGCCGGGCCCACCAGCACCGCCGCCAAAGTGAATATCTGGGACACCGAAAAATAAAGACCGATCTGGCTGCTGGAAGCGCCGAACCTTTTGGCAAAATACAGGTTGAAGAACGGTATCACCAGCCCCGCCCCCAACCCGATCCATAAATTGCACCAGACAAATCCGGCGGCGGCCTTGAACCCCTGCACTAAGCGCTTAAGGCTGATCAAATTAGATTCATCCGGAACCTTTGGGGTTTCGGATATTTTAAAGAGCGGCCACAGGGCCGTAAGAAATATGCCGGAGCCCAATAGCAGAGCGAAACGATAGGCCGTGAAAATACTGATGCCAAAAATATTCATCACCAAACCGGGGAGCTCGCCGGCCGCCAGGTTGCCGGCAATCCCGGCCATCAGCATCACGGCAAATGAGGCGGAGAAGAGATGGGTCCGCTCCTCCGGGCGGCTGTTCTCCATCATGAAGGGCGCGGCAGACAGAACATAGAGCGTCGAGGCGATCCCTCCCAAAAAACTCAGGGATAGAAGGCCGGGGCCGTTCACTGTCAAAGCCCTGAAGATCGACAGCAGGGCCCCGGCCAGGGTGCCGATGATCATGGCCTTTTTCCGGCCCAGCCGGTCGGAAAGAATCCCGGCCGGAAGGGCGGTAATGACCAGAGCCAGCCCGCTTAAGGAAAGAATGCTGCCGATGATCCCCTCCTGCAACCCCCCCTCGGTCAGATAGAGATTGAACAGGACCCCGTAGAAGGAGAAACCGACGGAGATCAGAAAGGTGGACAGCAGATACAGCTTGGCATTCCGGGAGAAACGTCCGGCCAGTTTAAAATAATTGACCAAGAACCCGACAATCGTCATCTTAAGACCTTCATCTGTATATACCCGCCCAAGGCAAAATTTATTCCGCAGATCTTTGAGGTTCCATTCTTTGCCGTATCAGGGCCTCCAGCTCCCGGCGGCCCTCCCCGGTCAAGGCGGAGATGAAAGCTGCCCCGGGATAATTTCTCCGCAGGCCATCCAGGGTGTCCGGATCCAGTAGATCCGTCTTGTTGAACACCAACAGCTCCGGACGGTCGGCCTTTATCTCTTTCAGCACCTCCTCCACCGCGGCGATCTCCTTAAGATAGAGGGGATGGGGGCTATCCACCACCTGCAGCACCAGGTCGGCCTGGTTGACCTCCTCTAGGGTGGCCTTGAACGAGGCCACCAGCTGATGGGGCAGCCGCCGGATGAAGCCCACCGTATCGGTCAGCAGAAATTTTTCCCCCGAGGCCAGCACTACCGCCCGGGTGGTGGCATCCAGGGTGGCGAACAGCCGGTCCTCCACTTTGACCCTGGCCTTTGACAGCAGGTTCATCAGGGTGGATTTGCCGGCATTGGTGTATCCCACCAGGGATATCTTGAATATGTCGGCCCGGGATTTTCGCTGGGTCCTTCTCTGCTGTTCAACCTTTTTAAGCTCCTGCTTGAGCCGCGCTATCCTGTGCCTGATCTTTCGCCGGTCCAGCTCCAGCTGTTTCTCTCCCGGCCCCCTGGTCCCTATGCCGGCGCCGGGATCGGTCATCTCCAGGCCGGCCCCCACCAAACGGGAGAAACGATATTGCAACTGGGCCAGCTCCACCTGGATCTTGGACTCGGCGCTCCTGGCATGCCTGGCAAAAATATCCATGATCAGCTCCGCCCGGTCCACCACCCGGCAGTCCAGCTGGGCCTGGATATTGGAGGCCTGGCTGGGGGTCAGGCTGTGGTCGAAGATCACCAGATCGGCCCGGCTGTCCGCCACGGCCAGCGCCAGCTCCTCTACCTTGCCCTTGCCGATGAAATAGGTGGCGTCGGGACGGGCCCGCCTTTGCACTATGTGGTCGATCACCGTAGCCCCGGCGGTATCGGCCAGACGAGCCAGCTCCTTCAATGATTCCTCTTCCTCGAAAATACTGCCCCGGTCCAGCATGGTGCCGACCAGTATGGCTTTTTGTCTCATTATTTATGTCCCATAATATGATTTGCCAGGTTCACCGATTAATAAATGGGCCTCCGTTCGGCGGAAGTGATTATTATCACAAATGATTTGTGGCATGCCGATAATCAGAGGCCCTGGGATATTGGTGTTTTTGTCGAATCTATTTGGCCGACTCCACTTCCTTTTGCTTCAGCTCCTCCTGGATGCGGCGGGTCAGCTCGGGCAGCATCCCGGCCTCCACCATCTTGTCGAACACCTCCAGCGCCCGATCGTAATGGGCCAGGGCCTCCTGGTTGGCATAGGCCTTCTTGGCCTTGTCCCCGGCCTCCACCGAATAGAAGAAGGCCGGCTCCCAGTTCTGGGCATGGAAATAATGGTGCGACAGCAGCTCCAGCACCTCTTCTATCTTGCTCTCGTTGCTGAGCTCCAGGTGATCGCCGATGTTGTTGTGCAGCTCCCGGCGGCGGCTGAACGACAGGCTGTCGTAAGCCACCTCCTGGGTCATGATGTGCTTGAAGTAATAATTGCCCTCCTGCTCGGTAAGCACCAGGTCCAGGCCCCTCAGACTGTTGAGGTGGGGATTGATCTCTATTTTTTTTGGGTAGATGGCCTGCAAAATATGATAGTCGAACTCGCGCCCGATCACCGAGGATATCTGCAGCACCTCCCGGGTCTCGATCGGCAGGCGGTCGATACGGCTCATGATCACCCCCTGAACGGTGTCGGGTATGTTGATCTTGGCTATGTCGGTGGTCACCACCTGCCACTGGCCGTCCTTCTCGGCGACCACCTTCTGCTCGATCAGCGACTTGACCACTTCCTCCACGAAAAAGGGGTTGCCCTGGGACTTCTTCAGGATCAGCTGCTCCAGCTCCGGCGGCATCCCTTCGATGTTCAGCATGGTCTTCACCAGTTCCAGGCTCTCCTCCTGGCTCAGCTCTTTAAGGGTCATCTGGCTGTGATATTCCTTGCCGGCGAATTCGTGCTTGGCCTCGATTGGCCGATAGACCATACACAACACTATGGGTTTGTCGCCGATATTACGGGCTACGTAGTTCAGCAGTCCCAGGGAGGCTCCGTCGGCCCAGTGCAGATCTTCGATGATCAGCAGCAGCGGCTCCTGGGCCGCCCCCCAACTGAAGATGTCCAGCACCAGATCGAATAATCTCTGCTGTCTGAGTTTGGCGTCCAGCGACTTGGTCAGCTCGCTCTCCGGCATGGACACTCCCACCACCTCGCCGATGATCGGGGACCAATCCTTGAGGACCGGGTCGATGATCTCCAGCATTTTGTGGATCCGGGATGTTTTCGCCTCCATGGAATCGGCCTCCTTGATGCCCAAATAGGTCTTCAGTAAATCGGCCCAGGGCAGGTAGGAGATGGCCGCGCCGTAGGACTGGCAGTTGCCCACGAAAAAGGAATATCCCCGTTCGGCCCAGTTCTGGATCAGCTCCCGGGACAGCCTGGATTTTCCGATGCCGGCCTCGCCCACCACCGAAATTATCTGGCCCTGCCCGGAGATGCCTTTCTCCACGGCGCTGTTCAACAATTCCTTTTCCTTCTGGCGGCCCACCATGGCTTTGGATTCCGTCATCCACTTGGCAAAAACATCATCGCCGGATTCATCTTTTTTGCTCACCTGATATATGGTGATGGGGTGTTTCTTGCCCTTGAATTCCTTCTCGCCCAGGCTTTTGAATCCGAATTTTCCGGAGTTCTTCCTCTGGATGGCGGCGGTGGCCAGCAGCTCCTGTTCGCCGGCCGATGACATCAGGCGGGCCGCCAGGTTGACCTCGTCGCCCATCACGGTGAACTCGCGGCGCAGGGCCGAGCCGACCGTCCCGGCGTAGACATAACCGCCGTTGACCCCGAACCTCTGTTTGACCCCGCCATAACCGAACTCCTCGCGGCCCAGCATCTCCAGAGCGCACAACAGGGCCCGCTCCTCGTCATTCTCGTGGGCGATATGAGCCCCGAACAGGATCAGCACCTTGTGGCCCTGGGGGCTGAAATCCACCTTGTTTACTATCCCGCCATATCTCTCAACCACCTCCTGCAGGACCGAAAAATAATTCTGGGCCTTGGAAACGGCATGTTGATCATCGTCGAAATCCATCCCCCAGACATTCAGGAACAGCATGGTCACCCGGCGATGCTCCCCGGCAACGCCTCCGGACTTGGGATCGGCCATGATCCTTTGTGACAGCCAGCTTGAGAAATAAGGACGGATCGCCTCCAGATGTTCGATGGACCGCTCGATATCCTCTGCCTCCTCCTGGCCGCCCTCTGCTAAATGGCCAACCTTTTCGTTCACTTTGACAAGCTTATAAGTATCGCTCTGGGCCGGCTCTGCCGTTATCTTACCCTTGGCTTTATTATAAAGCTCCCGGCTGATCAATAGCTCTGCTCCGGAGGATAGGTCCTCCAGCTGGGAGGCATAGTTGGTGACCCGTCCGGCCATGAAATATTCCAGGTCGGTCTCTTTCCGGCCTACGCTAAAGATCTCGGTGGGGCCGAGATGCAGGGCCAGATGCAGGCTGATGGGGAAGGCCCCGGCCGAGGTCTTGATCTCGGTAAAATTCTTGACCAGCTCCTGCATCTCATAAGCTGCCTGCAAAGCCCGGAGATGGCTGGGCGAGGGCTCGCCCTCCACCGTCTCGAAGCCGGCGCTGAAAGCGTCGCCGCCGAAGTAGACAACGTCGCCGCCGTAGTTGTGGACGATCTTTATCAGCGGGGCAAAATAGCTGTTGATGATGCCGGTGACCTCCTCGGCCCCCTCCCGGCCGATGCGGGACAGCCGCTCGGACAGCACCGTGAAGCCGGTGACATCGGCCAGCAGCAGGGCCTGTTCCACCTTGGCCCCGGAATGAAGCTTTTGAGCATGCCTCCTGATACCACCCGGCAGATAGGACGAAAAGACCCTGGTCAGCTCAGCCAGACGGCGCAATGCCTGTTCCTTATCGTTTTGGGAAAGATTTCCTTCAATAAGTTTGGCAGAGGTCTCCTCCCCCAGATAACGGCTGTAAGTTTTTTTCTTGACGTTCATATCTACCCCACTAAATTTTTGGTTTTCTATCTTTTAAAATTATTCCACGGTCACGCTTTTGGCCAAATTTCGAGGCTGGTCCACATTGCAGCCCCGAAGCAAGGCGATATGATAGGCCAGCAATTGCAGGGGGATGCTATTGATGATGGGGCCGAAATAGCTGTAGGTCCTGGGGACCTTTATCACGAACTCGGCCAGGCTATCTATCTCATCATCGTCGATATTGGCGATAGCGATCACCCGGCCCTTGCGGGCCCGCACCTCCTGGATATTGCTGACCACCTTGTCGTACAGGGCGTCTTTGGGCACGATGAAGACCACCGGCATGTTCTTGTCTATCAGGGCGATTGGCCCGTGCTTCATCTCGGCGGCCGGATAGCCCTCGGCATGGATGTAGGAGATCTCTTTCAATTTAAGGGCCCCCTCCAGGGCGGTGGGGAAATTGCTGCCCCGTCCCAGGTACAGAAAATTCTCGGCGTTTTTAAACTCTTGGGCTATTTTCTTGATCTGGTCGTCTAATAAAAGCACCTGGCGGACTTTGTCGGGGATGTCGGCCAGGTCCCTGGCGATCTTGGCCAGGGTCTTTTGCGGCAGGCCCCGGTTCTTGGCCAACAGGATGGCTATCTGGCCCAGCACCGCGATCTGCGAGGTGAAAGCCTTGGTGGAGGCCACCCCGATCTCCGGCCCGGCGTGGATATAGACCCCGGCGTCGGTCTCCCGGGCGATGGTGCTGCCCACCACGTTGACGATCCCCAGCACCGGGGCCCCTCTGGATTTGGCCTCCCGCAGGGCCGCCAGGGTGTCGGCGGTCTCGCCGCTTTGGCTGATGACCATCACCACATCATCCGGCCGGATGACCGGATTACGAAATCGGAACTCCGAAGCGTAATCCACATCCACCGGGATGCGGCCCAGCTGTTCCAGCATATACTTGCCCACCAGGGCGGCATGCCAGGAGGTGCCGCAGGAGGTGATGATTATCCGCCGGGCATTTAAAAGTTTGTCCATTACCGTATGCAGGCCGCCCAGCCGGACGTCGCCCTCTTTGACCATCAGGCGGCCCCTCATGGCGTTCTCCAGGGAGGTCGGCTGTTCGTTTATCTCCTTGAGCATAAAATGCTCATAGCCGCCCCGTTCTATCTGCTCCAGGGAGAAGGTGACCTCCTCTATCTGCTTGACCACCTCCTGGTCATGGATGGTCTTGGTATAGAATGAATCGGCCGTGATGCAGGCCATCTCGTCGTCGTTCAGATAGACCACCTGCCGGGTGTGCTCCACCAGGGCGGCGGCGTCGGAGGCTATCAGGTTCTCACCCTCCCCCACCCCGATCACCAGCGGGCTTCCGCGGCGGGCGGCGATGATCTTGTCGGGTTCCAGGGGCGATATCACCAGAAGCCCGAAGGTGCCCTCCACCTCCAGCAGGGCGTATCTGACTGCGGAGAACAGGTCCTGGGTCTTTTTATACATCTCCTCGATCAGGTGGGCCAGTATCTCGGTGTCGGTGGCGGTTCTTATCTGATGGCTGTCCTGGATCAGCTTTTTCTTTAAAGTGGAATAGTTCTCGATGATGCCGTTATGGATGATGGCTATCTCGCCCTTGCAGTCCCAGTGGGGATGGGCATTCAGGTCATCCGGCTCGCCGTGGGTGGCCCAACGGGTGTGCCCTATCCCCAAAGAGGCGGAAAGCTTCTTCCCTTCGATCATCGCGGCCAGATCGGCCACCTTGCCGGCCCTTTTCTCGATGACCAGTTTCCCATCTTTGATCAAGGCCAGCCCGGCCGAATCGTAGCCCCGGTATTCCAGGCGCTTCAGGCCCTCCATGATAATGGGGACGCAATTTTTGGCCCCGATATAGCCTACTATTCCGCACATAACGTCAGATAATAGTTAACAGATTTTAGATGATGGGATAATGCCCCGTTTCAGAAGCAGCAAGAAAATTAATGATAACAACGTCTTGATGCTCCGATGGTGTCCGGTGGCGCCTAATTTTTATATACCTTAAGATTGAAAGCGAACATCACGTCGTTCATTTTCAGTTCCAGCTCCATATTGTCCTTGGCAAAAGTGCCGTATCCATAACCCGCTTCCGGGGTCTTCATTTCACCCTTCCAGTTGTTTTCGGCCAGGATCTTTTTATAATGCTCCACCAATGCGGTTTTTTCCCCGGCCATCAACTTTTCGATCCGATAGGTGGCGTAAGTTCTTACCCCCTGACCGCCGCCTGAGGAAGTCCCATTCCCCACCGAGATATTTTTGGCGGTAAAACCTTCGGGAATAGCCAGCTCGGCTGGATAGCCATCGGGCAGCGGGGCTTCCTTAACGACCTGCTGTTTGGTCGGAGTTTGCTTCTTTTCGCTCTTGGGCCCACAGGAAACTATCAAAAAGGCTGCGATAAAAAATACAGCGATCTTCAATACCCTCATTTAAGTACTCCCTTATTTAGAATTGCTGATTGATATAGAAAGATAACTTCCGGGAAGCAAAAGACCCTAAGTGTCAATTTTAATTAACCGGGTTACATCATTCACCAGTTTTCTGGCCTTCTTCTCTTCCCGCGCTTCGGCGATCACCCGCACAATCGGCTCGGTGCCGGAAGCCCTGATATGTACCCAGGCATCAGGCCAGATATATTTAAGGCCGTCCCTTTTATCTGTTTTGCAGTTGGAGAATATTTTAGTCGTCTTGACCAGAAACCTTTTGGGATCCTTTATCGTCAAGGTGGTTTTGATCATGTGATATCTGGGCATTTTCTCGGCGATCTGTGATAATGGAAGATTCTCTTCGGTCAACATCTGCAATATCAAGGCTATCCCGGCAGCGGCATCCCGGGCGTAGTTGAGTTCGGGGATGATTATCCCACCGTTGCCCTCGCCGCCGATAAGAGCCCGGTGCTTTTTCATGGCGCCGACCACGTTGGCCTCGCCCACCGGGGTGCGGATGACGCTGGTTTTAAATTGGCCGGCCACCTCGTCTACCATCCGGCTGGTGGAGAGATTGGTGACGGCCTTGGTTTTAAAATGCAAGAACATGAACCGGGCGGCCAGGGCCAGGGAATATTCCTCGCCTATCGCTTTGCCCTTATCGGAGACCAGGGACAGCCGGTCCACATCGGCGTCGGTGGCAAAGCCGATATCGGCCCGGTGAGCGATGACAGCCTTCTCCAGTTCGCCCAGATTCTTGGCCTGCGGCTCGATGGGCCGCGAGAACTTTCCATTTGTTTCGTTGTGCAAGGAGATGACCCGGCAGCCCAATTCTTTAAGCAGCCGGCTGAATATCGGCCCGCCGGCCCCGTGGCAGGTGTCCACTACTACCTTGAACTTTTTTCTTCTGATGGCCGGAATATCCAGAAATGACAATTTAAGTATTCTGGCCACATGATCACTGATGGCGTTGGGATATTCTCCGCCCCCCCCCAGCCGGTCATATTTTTTATAGGCAAATTTGCCGGAATGGAAAATGGCAATGACCTTTTCGCCCTGGCCTTTATCTAAAAACAACCCCTGGCCGGAGACGAATTTCAGGGCGTTCCACTGGGAGGGGTTATGGCTGGCGGTGATGGCGATGCCCCCCCTGGCTTTTAAAAGTCTGGTCATCAGCTGGACGGTGGGGGTGGGAACGATGCCGATCTTGATGACCTCGCATCCCACCGAGCGCAGACCGGCCTCCACCGTCATTTCCATCACCGGGCCGGACAGGCGGGAGTCGCGCCCCAGCACCACTGGTCCGGCACCGACGAAGGTGCCGAAGGCCGCGGCGAATTTCAGGGCCAGCTCGGGGGTCAGGCTGGTTCCCACCACCCCCCGGATCCCGGCCACGCTGATCATCAATTTATCGTGAGAAGACAAAATATATTACCTTAAGTTAAATGATTATGATTTCTTTGTTTGTGTAGTTGTGTTTTTAAAGGCAACTAACGTTTGCGGACATACGTAGTCCCGAACGGAGCGAGGGATTTGGGCGAAGGCGAGAAGTAGCGCAGCCTTATAGTCCGCGTTATATGAAGTTACAGACTCTAAATAAAGCATAGGTATGAATCTATTCATACAATTCAAAAAACTTGGTTTCCCCTGTCTTACTAAAATTTGACCGTACGAAGTGAACAACTATATATGAATCGGATAGCGGAATAAAACCTGAAGCCAATGAATAAGCTTCATACTTTTGTACAATGATAATGGTTCTTCCCCGATATGCTTCCATGTCCCTTATGACGCGGTCTGTCAATTCTTGCTTCCCCAATTCCGTACTTTGTGGCCAGTCAATAGATAATGGATTACATTGTGAACTTCTTACCCAATTAGCAGCCACATCCGGGATGATACAATAATTTTTCCCTTCGCTCTTCGCTATATCCTTGGCATCTTTCAAGTCTATAAGAAAGTTATAAGTGTTGCCGTTCGTTTTGATCAGCCTCGCTCCCGGGAGCACGCCATCCAGATTTTGGTTTAGGTTGGATGCCGACTGTTCTCTGTAGATATAATTTTCTCTCGCTATCCCAAACGCCGCCAGGCTTATTATTGCTAATAAAATTACTTGAACATTGACGAGCTTTCGCAAACCTTCGGGGTGAAGAAACCGATAAATGAGCGAACATTTAGATTTGCCGGAAACTTTGTCTCCACTTGGTACCCGATAAGAGGACTGCCCGCATGCTATTAGAAATAGAATCAAGGGACCTGTGGCCAAAGCAGGGGTGGGATATCCTAAGGAGATGGATGTGCACCAAGCAAGGCAAATAATTAGCAATCCACATCTTATATGCCGTGATAGTTTCTGCTCTTTAGCGATAAAATATATTGTTGCTCCAACAACAGCGCCGAAAATACCAAAAGATGCTCCCCAAAGATATCTTCCGCCGGCTAAAGACCAAGCTGCTGCCAAAGGGATTCCAAACAATATCAAACGCCCAAGCAGTCTTAGCCAAGTGGCGGTATTTGATAGGCGCTTAAAATCGAGAGCATTGTATGCCATACTTGCTGCCAAGGCGCCGGTCAATATTCCCCACGGTACAGTCCAGGTTTTCACATAGCTCATTACACCCACAGATAATACATTTGTATAGGCGCTTAATTGCAGAATCGCATCCGATGCCGCTCCATTGATTACCAAATAAACCGCGTAAACTGCCAGTGGAATGCTTCCTGTAAGCCAAAAACGCTTTTGTCGCCGGTCGTTTAAGAGCAAGATCACCACGGGAATCATTGGTAAAAAGTTCAGTCTACACAACGGTGCCATACCTATAAATATGTAACCAAACAGTTTCGCCAACCAGGATTGCTTATGACATAATATTATGCCTACCGAAGTCAGAAATAAAGCATCAATAGTGTGCCATGCCATGATAGGGGAATAATGGGCCGAGAAAGAGAACACAACCAGCGCAATAGCGAACTTCTCCACCCAATTGGAGAAAATTTTAAAGGCCCGGGCTGTAACAACAGTCCATATCCACGCGATAGAAGCAAATTGAATCCATACAAAATATCGAGAGACCAGAAAGACATAATCGCCCCCAAAGAGAACAAATGGTATGTGAAGAAAATGGGAACCCGCAGGACGAATTGATATAAAGTCACGATGAGGGATTTGACCGTCTAATATTCGCCTGCTTCCCGCTAAAATGAAACCGTCGTCGGTGGGATTGAAACCAAGATGTGAAAAAAGAAAATGGGCGATAGTTGCCACTAAAAAAATAAATGCTGTTCCCATGAGAAGGTTGACTATGCGTGGGTATTTTGTGAGGGTATTTTTATTCATTTACATTCGTCCGGGTGCAATTGCGCCTAACGGGCGGCGGGTTTGCGGTGCGGGAATCGCGCGCCAGCGCCACCGGGCCGCCTCCGACGAAGGTGCCGAAGGCCGCGGCGAATTTCAGGGCCAGCTCGGGGGTCAGGCTGGTTCCGACCACGCCCCGGATCCCGGCCACGCTGATCATCAATTTATCGTGAGAAGACACGATATATTTCCTGAAGTTAAATGATTTTGTTTTGTTTAGTGGGGCCGCGTTTGCAATTATACTACTGTTGGGCAACAATAAAAGATAAGATACCTATAGCAAGCGTAAGAACCCCACGCACAGTATGGCCAGTCGCTTCCGAGGTTAATCTATCTTTATCTTCCCCATCCGGCAAAGAATTAGCTCCATCTCTAAGATCGCCCGCATCCGAAAAGAAATCATAAGCAAGGATTAAAGAAACGGCGCTTACAAACACATAAGGCGCTTTGTCTTTTTTTATTGAAGACGGAATAGAGGTTATCGTCTTTATTTCGGCGGGGTGAGTAGTTTGAGCAGAAGAAATATTTACCACCTCCGCACCGCGATAGCATTTCAATAACGCGAGCAATTTTAAATCTTCCGCAGTAATATTGTCAGATGGTCTCGATAATACTTCTTTAAGTTTGGCGGCATAAATTGTGTCGTTTTGGTTCAACCAATACTTATTAAAAGGCAAATACGTGGCACCGTCATCAATAACAATTTTATCGATCCTTTCAGATGGCACTTCCCAGGCTGAAGATAGCGGCGCGTCTTTCATAACAAAACTAATTTTACCTGCATCCCATTTAGTTACCGTACCCTCGTAAGACTTCCCATTTGATAGAAATAATGTATCGGCGTGAAGCACTAAAGGCAAAAGAAAAATGATTGTGGCTAAGAAGCACTTTTTCATTTTATTAACTCCTTTTGTTAAGTGTTGGTTTATTTTAGCCTTGCCCAACGTCTCACCACACCACGCAGTGGGTTTTGGTGCTACAAAAAATAGCTCCGACACACTGCGCTTATCAAACCGCACCAAAAACCATTGGGCGTCCACTTTAATCCATTTCAAATGGGGGTGCGTCGTGGTGCGGTGTGTTGGCCGCAGCGCCACGTTATCGTGTATGGCAGAAGTTCAGCCAATCTGGGCCAAAGTACTTATGAATAACTTGAAAAATGACTCGTTCCGAATCTGGAATCCCCTTTAAGTTATCAAGTTCATTTTTCAGACGGTCAGATACGTTTTCAAAAGAGTACCCGTTAAACCTTGATTTCTTGCTCACTTGTTTGTTGACCAGAACTTGACCAGCTTTCGCTATAGATTGAAGCCTCGCGGCAAGGTTCACAACGGGTCCGAGATAGTCCGTGATTACTACTGACTCGAAAAAGGTCGCTGATGCGTATTTGACGACATCTCCACCACAGATTGCTATGCCGAAACCTTCTGGCAGGTGAGCCTCATCTTCTTTCCAATAGTACCAGTACTTCTTGTGCAACTCGAAAGCTGCTCCAATGGCATTATCAGCCGTGGTTGTTTCATCATCGGTTACTTCCCAAACCAACATAATGCCATCGCCAAGCAACTTCCAGTAATCATAGTGATAGTCAATGAGCATTTGGACGACACGTTCAGAAATTACCTCGAAGATCCGCGTAACCTGTTCGGGATTAACTGAAAGCGACCACGTAGAAAATCCACGGAGGTCTGCGAACAGGATGTACGCTCTTGCACGTTGAGCGGATGGAGATTCGACGGGATGATTTGGACGGATGAGACTACGTCTAACAAATTCTGGTATGTGAAGATCGACGTAGTTTCTTCGAACATTGCCAATTGTGAAAGACTTGGTGATTCCGATTTCTCGGCATAGCGCCTCAGCCACAGCCTCTGGTGTGGCGTTCTCTTTGCCTGCGACATCTGAAAGGGGAAGCATCCCGGAACCGTATAACTTGGACTGATGATAACCATACCAAGGTTGTTCAGCCATAGGAAGATCAAATAGACAATAATGAATCGTGTCGTCATCAAAAAGAATATCAAAAGAGAGCCGAATGGGCCTCAGAAGACTGCTGGCATACTCAACAGAACCTATTGGATCATTCGTCATCATATGGTCACATTAGTCGTGGCGTTGCGGCTAACTATTGAATTTACAAATTGCGTATATTTTAGTTTTGGCTGAAAGGTGCGTATAACCCGCACCTTGGTTTTATTGTCCTTCAATTGCTTTAATTTCTTCATCGGTTAAGCCATAAAGTTTATAAACCGCATGGTCAATTTCGTGATCAAGTTTTTCTATATCATTTTTGAGTGCATGCCATTTATCAGTATTCGCCGAAGTTTTACGATAATCTTGATACAGTTTCATTATCTTATCAACACTTAAGGCGATTTTTTCTTGGGCCTTTTCGTCGGGTTTTATTAACGGCAAATTCAACAATGGCTCTTTATCAATTTGATAATTGCTTCCCTGCATTTTGCCTTTATTTTTAAGCCAGTATTTCATCAAGCTTGAATTAAGTAAGCCTGTTAAATATATTTGGTTTAATCTTATAGTTTTTATGACATAAAAAGTGGCCGAAACATAACAATCAAAATCAGTATAAGTAAAAATTGGTCTGTTGGTGCATTTCCTTTGCACTATGATTTTCACCCCCACAAAAAATTTCTCGTCTCGGGATCTGTGCAGGCCATAAGGTTTGTTGTCTGATGTAATTACACCTTTGAACTTATCCAGGTGAGCCTTTATGTTTGGATATGGCTTCATTTCATGGGGGTTTTTGAACTTTGAATCCGTATAAATAAGCCAAAGAGTATTTTGGGGGTTAGAATAATATCTGCCTAACTGTTCAGTAGTGAAATACGGTCTGATTAAACTTTTCTCTTCTTTTGTCAGATGTAGATTTTCTTTTTCTTTGTTTGTTAACCCAAAAATCCCTTCACCGACAATAAAATTAGCCCCCAACTTGATTTGATTAGCTTTATTTAAAAAATCTTGCGGATAAACAATGCCCTGCGCCACTTCTTTCTCAGTAAGCTCAAAGTTTTTCTTGGCTTCAATTTTATTCAATATTTCGTCATTTGTCTGGTTAGAAAATACGATATTTTTATCTATAAGTTGCCTTGGGTTAATCGTCGCGTTAAATTTTGTAATTCCACTATTGCCTGCTTTAAGGTTTGACTGCAACAATAAATTAACTGCGCCTTCTCCAATATTTTTGTCTACAATTTTTGCATAACATGTCTGATACCTTTTCTTTGGCTTCCCTTTCTGAAACACAAAAATCATCGTTTGTATACCGGCATCTTTGAAAACCTTAAAATCGCCAAAATCTATGAATTTTGTAATCTGCCCTTCTGTTAAAATCTTGTTTCTAAAAATACGCGCACCGGCGTTAGTGAGCCAATTATTAGGTGCAATGAAGCTGAAATAGCCGCCGTCTTTTAGCAAATCTATAGCGCGACAGGCAAAGAGTGTCCAAATATCCATTTTACCTTGGTAATAAGGATTGTCATGCACGGCGTCAAAAGCTGATCGGTTTGTATATTCCTTAATATATGGCGGGTTACCGATGATTACATCAAAACCACCATGTGCAGATACTTCTTTGAATTCGGTTTCAAAATTGAACGGCTTGTATTTTGGGTCGCCTTCGGAAATCAGCGAATTGCCAGAACTTAAATTATGCTGTAACGATGGCAGTTTGGTCTTCTGGGTTAAAACCTTTAGCAACAGATTCAGTTGGGCTATCTCCACCGCCTGGGCGTCCAAGTCAACCCCGTAGATATTGTCTTTCAAAATATCAAATTTGGTAAACAAATTGGGGTTCGCCACCTTCCCCAGAATCTCATCATAAGCCGCAGTCAAGAACGAGCCGGAGCCGCAGGCCGGGTCCAGCACCTTTATTTTGGAAATGTCCTTGGGTTTGGCGTTTTTCAGCGCCTCGCCCAGCGCCTCTTTTACAATGTAATCAACGATATACTTCGGCGTATAATATATGCCCTGGGCTTTTCTTTGGGATTTCTGCTTCTCTTCGCTTTTCCGTCCCTGGACATAACCCAGATACTGCTCGTAAATTCCGCCCAGCACATCGGAGGAGATGGCCGAAAAATCGTATCGGTAGCCGTCTCTTGTTTCGTAGATGCCGCTTATGACCTCGGCGATGACCTTATCATCTGCTTTCCATTCTTCGCAGTAGTGCGGTGCGAACAGCTTGGAATTAAAGCCATCGTCAAAATCCCGGAACTCTTTTGCCAACTGGCGGTAAAGCCCGGCTTTCCCGCTTCGCAAAATGCCCATCAGAACGTTTTGCTCTATTTCCCGATCCTCGGCGGTGCGGATGAAGATAAGCCTGTCAAGCACCCTCTGAACGCCCTCGTCCAATTCCTCCTGACTAAGGTCGTTCTGCTTTTTGAACTCCTTGGTCAGCAGGATGCGCCAGGACATCAGGTCCTCGAAAAGCTTTACCCCCACCTGTTTGCGCTGGGTAAGCTTGCCCCACTTTACCGCTTCCTTGTCCAACAGTTTGGTTTCAAAGCTTTCCTTGGACAGCAGCCACAACTGGTCAAACCGGGCGACAAAATCAGCGCACTTTAATTCAATGAACAGGTTTTGCGAAATGCTTTTAGGCGGTATTTCGGCGTTGAATACCTTGATGCTTTCAAAATCGGTCAGCACCGCCCAAGTAACGCTTTTATTCCAACTGTAGTTTATGGCCTGCTCGGCCCATTTCCACTCGTCCAGGTCAACCTTCATGGCCTTGGCTTCCAGAAACATCACCGGAATATTATTGAAACGGAAAGCCAAATCAACCCTGCCGCCGGAGACATTTTCCTCGGTGGTCACCTCATTATCGGTTGACAGGTTCCGCATGTCCCAGCCCAAGAAGCTAAACAGCGGTTCAATAAATTCGTTGCGGGTTTGGGCCTCGTTGTAGGTTTTCACCTTCCCCGCTTCCGCTATCCGCTGGTACTTTTCAACCAGCTTTTGTATCTGTTGTTTGGCTTCCTGTTTGGTCATCTTTTATAAATGCTTTGAAATAATCCGTGTAAATCGTCCGGCGCCATAGTCTGCTACTATAAAAGACGGCTTTGGACGACGGCGTCCGTGTCCCATTAAGCCTGGATTCCCGCCGGAGTTTATCCCGCACTTGATGCGGGGCGGGAATGACAACCGGGATTGCTTCACTCCGACAGCCATTCAAGGTGCTGGGCTCAGTGCAGGCTTTTTTTGCTTTGCGGTGTTTGCCTTTGCGTTGGGCAGAGCAAAATGTGAGTTCAACTGCGTTGGCACTTGAAACTCTATCCCTGAATAATTTCCGTTCACTAAAATTGAAAAGTCGCTTACTAAATGTTGCTGCACTTTTTTTGATTGTTGAGGTAGCTTTTCTTCTTCCTCTTGGTCAGAAAACAAATCAATCTTCTTTGATTTGGTTTTTGGTTTCTCGTCATTGATGTGGTCGTCTAAAGTTTGAGTTCCATTTTGGAAACGATTCAAAATTACTTTCATTGATTCGCTGCCGATGTCAACGCCAATCCAGTTACGGTGAAGTTCGTCTGCTGCAACCAAAGTTGTTCCGGAACCCGCAAAACAGTCCATAACCAGATCTCCTTTATTTGAAGAAGCAAGAATGATTCGTTTCAACATCTCAATATTTTTTTCTGTCGGATAACCTGTGGTTTGAGTGTTTTGATTATTTGCATCTAAGTAGTCAAGCCAAATATCTTGCAAAGCGATTCCGTTGCTTTCGTCTAAATAAATTTTGCGTCTTGGGTTGCCATTTTTACTCCAGTGGAGTTCACCTTTTCGGTCCAACTCGTCCAACTTGTCGGGTGTGAATTGCCAATGTTTACCTTCAGGCGGCATCATTCCTTTCCACATCTTTCCTGTAGTTCCGTTTCTTGTTCCGGGGGCATGAATAGGTACTCGCTTGTGCCGTCTGCCAGTTTCTTTCTCAATGAGCGGATACTCGATCAGAATTTTCTCGTCAGTCCATTCATTAAATTGCTTGTGCCAAACTGCGTTAGCGGATTTTGTATAAAACAAAATGTAATCACAAATATTTCCAAAGGAATTTTTTGTAAAGTTCTTTGACTTGCACTTTTTCCTTGTAATCATGCTGCGAAAATTTGCAGCACCAAAAATTTCGTCCATCAAAACTTTTACATGGAAAACCATTTTGTTGTCAAGATGAACATAAATTGAACCATCCGTCGCCAATAATTCCTTCATCAGCAACAATCGTTCACGCATAAACTCAATATAGTGTTCACCTGTCAACAGGTCGGTGTAAGCGTCTTTTTGTTTTCGTGTTTGAAAAACGCTGTTGGTAGCGTAAGGCGGGTCAATGTATATGAGGCGGATTTCTCCTTTCACCGTTTTGTCTTTCACCAAATCCTTCATTACTGAAACATTGTCGCCAAAATACAAACGGTTTGCAGAATTTCCATTTTGCCAAACAGGGCGAAATGAAAACTGTTCGTTGTTGGAGTTGCTTGTGTGCAACTCTCCATTCCATTTTGTTTTTGGGTTGCCTGTTGCCATTTTGTTACAATTTTGAGTTTAACCATTCTTCGGTGATTCTCTCAGCCACCATTCTCAGAGTCAACACCATTATTTTCCCTTTCCAGCTTTTTTCTAAAGCTGAATAGTCATTCCACATTGAACCGAGCAAAAGTCCTGGCCCATCGTTTACAAAAATTAATTTGGTGTTTAATTTATTTTTCTTGGCGAATCCAAGAAATTCGTTTGCACAATTTGAATATCCGCCGGTTCTGTCGTCTTCTTGTGCACCGCCCCGGTCTGAATCATATCTTGCCAAACCTATTGCAAGAATTTTATTCTTATCCTTAATTACAAAATCAACAGGTCGTGTTGGGTTGGGATAGCTTTCAAAAACTTCCTTCATCAAAATATCTCTGCCTGCCCGTTCGGGTCCAATAATTTGAAGCCCTCTGAAATTGCTGCGGAATAATTCGAAAAATCTTTCGGTTAAATCGTATCCCTTTTTACCCCTGTCCTTGTATTCCCAAAGCAAGGCACAAAGCGCTTCGTCTTTAATTGGTCGGCTGTTAAATGCTCTTTGAACTTCGTTGATTGGTCTGAATTTGCTTTTAAATTCTCTATCAAACATTGTTGCTTTTGTTTTTCGTTTTGTCATTTCAACAGGAAGAACAGGGCAAACATATCGTTTGAAAACTCTTAGTAATTGAACTCTCATCCAAGGTTCGACAACATCGGCAATTTCAAGAAAAAGTCGGGAAGATGATTCAGAAGATTTTACAAGTTGACCGAATAAAACTAAAACAGGTTTGTAAAGCTGACAAGCGTCTTTTAAAATATCTGGGTAATATTCGCCACCAGCCAGTGTTATCCAGTTGGAAGCGTCTTTTTTATAGTTGGAAAATGTATTTGTAAGTACTTTTTTCATTGTAGTAAAGTTAAGAAAAATTGATTGCGTTTTGTTAGTTGACTCTGCGTTCTTTGTGGTTAAAAAGATCCTTCGGCTTGTTGGGTAGATAGTCATACTCAGGATGACGAAAGCAACAACATTTGCTCACCAAGCAAAACAATCTGCGTAAATCTGCGTCCCATTAACCCCATCTCTGGAGCCGCTGACCGGAATCGAACCGGTGACCTACGCTTTACGAGAGCGTCGCTCTACCAACTGAGCTACAGCGGCAACCTGCTTTTTATTCTATCACTATAAAAGCAAAAAGTAAATAAATTTTACTTGCTTTTTTGCCTTTTATTATTCTTCCAGAGGATCAATGACGAAACCAGGGCAAAAACGATCAGCCCCAGGCTTATCCATTGATTATTGGTAAGCCCAAAGAGCCACAGCTGGCTGGCTTCGTAGTACCGAAAATGATCCAGCCCAAAACGCCAAACGCCGTACATCCCCAGAAACAGGCAGAACATCGCCCCGGGGAAATGTTTTATTTTTCCCAGCCACAGCAAAAAGGCCATGGCGAGAAAACCGAAGATTGCCTCGTAAAGCTGGGTGGGATGCAGGGCGCAGGTGAAGGCCGCTCCGGCGGCGGTATCACCAGGAAACTTAACCGCCCAGGGCAGGAACGACGGATTCCCGAAACAGCACCCGTTCAAAAAACAACCGAAACGCCCGATGCCCAGGCCCAGGGCAAAGGCCGGGGCCGCCATATCGGCCAGCGGCCAAAAGGCAATGCCTTTTCTCTTGAGATAGATGATCCCGGCAGGGACCGCCAGCAGAACACCTCCATAGAAAGTAAGCCCGCCCTCCCACACCGCCAGCACCGTCAAGGGCCGGGCCGCATATTCGACCCAATGGCTTAAAACATAGAAGGCCCGGGAGCCGATAACAGAGGCCACCATCACCACCAGCCCGAAATCCATGATCACATCCTTGGACAGGCCGGATCTTTTGGCTTTGGCCTCCAGCAGCAGGATGGCCGACAGGAATGCCAATGCCAGCATCAAGCCGTAGCTGTGCAGGGTAAAGGGGCCTATTTTAAAAATGGTAGGAAGCATACCTTAATGTTTAAAAGGTTTAAGAAGTTTAAATCGTTTACAATATCCGGCAAGCAAAGAAGCACAAAAATTATAATCGAAAGTATTCTCTGCGCCTCGTCCGACGCCATAGCTTGCTTTTATGTTTGCCGGCTTTGGCCGACGGTGTCTGCGGTAAAAGAATCCCTGAAATCCATCTAGTATTCATAGCGGCGCAGGCCGATGTTCAGAAGCAGCCCGACCATCATCAGGTTGATGATCAGGGCCGATCCGCCGAAGCTCAGGAACGGCAGGGGGATCCCGGTCACCGGTAAAATTCCCAGGGCCATGCCGATATTCAGGATCACATGGTATCCAAAAATTGACAGGATGCCCACCGCCGCCAGGCCGGCAAAACGGTTTCGGGCCTGCCGGGCGATAACGATGCCGCGGTACACCGTCCAGAAAAAAAGCAGCAACAGCAACAGGCAGCCGATAAACCCGAATTCCTCGCCGAAGGTGGCAAAGATGAAATCGGTGTGCTGCTCCGGCAGGAAGGACAGCTTCTTCTGGGTTCCCTCCAGAAAACCCTGGCCCCAGAAACCCCCGGAGCCCACCGCTATCTTGGACTGCAGGACATGCCAGCCGGCCCCCCGGGGATCAATTCCGGGATTGAGGAATATCATGATCCTCATCCTCTGGTAATCCTTGAGCCCCTGCCACAGGAAAGGAGTGATGCTTCCGATCACGGTGTTCAACATGAAGATCCAGGAGGCATATTTGAACTTCATCCGGAAGAACCAGAACGACAGCAGCAGAAGGATCATGAAAACTATCCAGCTGGGCATGGAGAAAACCGCCACCATCGAAAGAACCGGCGATAGCAGATACAGGATATTCTTCACCGGATATCCCTGCCAGAAGATCATGGCGATGAACAGCGCCCCGAAGGAAAGCGCGGTCCCCAAGTCCGGCTCGATCAGCACCAGCACCAGAGGCACCACCACTATGGCTATCGGCAGCAGGATGCCCAAAAATCCGGCCCGGTCCATGTCTTTCTTGTAAATAAGTTTGGCCAGGGCCAAGATGGTCGCCATTTTGGCGATCTCCGACGGCTGGAACATCTGTCCGCCCACCTGTATCCAGCGGTGGGTGTTCATATGTTTGGGTCCCAGCAGAG
Organism: Candidatus Edwardsbacteria bacterium; assembly: GCA_018821925.1. Classification (NCBI taxonomy): domain Bacteria; phylum Candidatus Edwardsiibacteriota; species Candidatus Edwardsiibacteriota bacterium. Next base: position 22,934 of record JAHJLF010000043.1, on the reverse strand, counting down.
CCACTATCAGCAGAACCAGGGAGATGCCGTATATCGGCCAGGCAAAGGCTTCCAGATAACGGTAGGGCACGATCACCGCCACCACCATGACCGCCAGGCCGATGGCCAGCGACAACAGCTGCTTTCGCCAGATCCCTTCAAAGCCGGCTTGGTCGGTCTGGGTGGCGCTGTACACCGACAGGATTCCAATGCAGACCAAAACCAAAACAGACGCCAGCAGCTGCATATCAAAATCGCGGCTGGAATGAAATCCGAAAAGTTTCATGGAACCGCCGCCACTTTAAGGTTATCGCTCTCTATTATCCCTTTTTCCTTCAGGTAATGCTTAATCAGCTTTCCGGCCAATGGCGCGGCCACCGCCGAACCATGGCCGGCATTCTCCACTATTACCGCCACCGAGATCACCGGATCATCCTTGGGGGCAAAGGCCACAAACCAGGAATGATCGTCGCCGTGGGGATTCTGAGAGGTGCCGGTCTTGCCGGCCACCTCCACCCCGGCAATCCGGGCCGAGCCTCCGGTGCCTCCCGGCTGATTGACCACTCCGACCAGGGCTTGTTTGATGATGGCAATGCTGGCGGGCGATATTCCCAGTTGACGGCTCTCCAGCGTCTCCCCGGCCACCAACTTTCCATCGTAAGTCTCGGCCTTCAGCATCAGGTGCGGCTTGAAGAAAAGGCCTTCGTTGCCAATTGCCGCATATAACGCAGCCAACTGAATAGGAGTAGTTAATATCTCGCCCTGGCCGATGGACAAATTGGCGGGAACCCCTCCGCCCCAGCTGCCTTTTCCAAGTCGCTTTTCATACCAGCCGATGGTAGGGATCAGACCGGGAACCTCCTGGGGCAGGTCGACGCCTGTCTCCGATCCCAGGCCAATCTTAAGGCACAGATCGGAGATGCCCTGAACTCCCAGCAATTGCCCCAATTGATAGAAATATACGTCGCAGGACTGGACAATGGCGTCATGCAAATTCAGCGAGCCGTGTCCCCCGGCCTTCCAGCATTTGAAAACCCGGTTGCCTATTCTCATCGAACCGTGACAGGCCTTGGGCAGCAACTTTTTTTCATCGATTAGGCCGCTGTCCAGCGCCGCCGCGGCGGTAAAAATCTTAAAGGTCGAGCCCGGGGGATAGACGCTGCGGATGGCCCGGTCCCAAAGGGGGAAGGAGGGATCGTTGACCAGCCGGTTCCAGTTATCGGAGCTGATGCCGGTGGAAAATAAGTCGGGGTTAAAATTGGGACGGCTGACCAAGGCCAGTATCTGGCCGGTCCGTGGGTCCACCGCCACCGCCGCCCCCAACATGCCGTCGGTAAAAAGGCTCTCGGCCAGCTGCTGCAGCTTCCAGTCGATGGTCAGATAGAGATTGACCCCGGGCACCGGCTCCAGCCTCTCCAGATCGGGGATGTTTCCCTGCTCCCGCCCCTTGGCGTCAACCTCCACGAACTCGCAACCGTCGCTTCCCCGCAGCAGATCCTCATACTGTTTCTCCAGCCCGCCCTTGCCCAAAAAATCCCCCAGCCGGTAGCTCTGATCCTTAAGCCTTTCGTATTCCCTGGAGTTCAGCTCGGAGGTGTAGCCTATCAGGTGGCTGGCATAACCGCCGAACGGGGCCTTGCGCCTGGATTCGGTGGCCAGCCGCAGGCCCGGCAGTTTGTCGGCGTGCTCCTCGATTATGGCCACCTGTTCCGGAACAAGGTTCCGGACGATGGACACCGGATCCTGGGGATAGGCCCGCCTCTGGTAAATAATCTCCTGCTTGACCGAGTTGCTGTCCAGCCCCAGGATCCGGGAGGCAGTTATCACCGCCGGGCCCCAGTCTCTGACCGCCACCAGCACCAGGTTGAAAGCCGGCTTGCTCTCGGCAATGATAACGCTGTCCCGGGAGAATATCAATCCCCTGGCGGCCGGGATGGCGACCTTGCGAACCCGGTTCTGCCGGGCATAGTTCTGATATTTGGCCCCTTCCACTATCTGGAGCTGGGCGGTCCGGATCAGCAGCACTGACAGGGCCGCTATCCAAAAGATCAGGGCCGCCACCGCCCGGGAGCTATTTTTATAATCCTGCGCCATGGCCCCTACCTTTTACCGTAGGCCCAGCGTTCTAAAGCCGGCAGGATGATGGCCGCAACCAGGGCGGTGAGAACGGCGCTCCCCAGGCCGAACCTGATAAAATAACGGGGATAGGAGGAGAGCGTCCCCCCGTCCCGCCCGAAAAACACGAACAGCTGATACACTAAAGCCAGAGCCGCGGTCAAAGCCGCCTGGCTTAAGAGCTGCTCCCGATAGATCCTATCCCGGGCCATTCCGGTTAGGTAACCGACCACGGTCCCACCGAAGGCGAACAGGCCCATGGTGGAGGGGTGATAACAGTCAGCCAGAAATCCTACCAGCAGCCCGGTCCACACCCCGGACGACACCCCCTCCTTCAGTCCGGCCAGGGCGATCACTATCACCATGAAATTGGGGATCAGCCCCCAGGGGCTGATTATATTTACAATCGAGCTCTGAATAAAAACGGCCAACCAGATCAGAGATAGTATCTTGATGATCTTTATCATTGTCCGGCCCCTCCCGGCAGTTCCGATTCATCCGGCACCGGCACCGGGGCCTGGGGCAGCCGAATATCCATCTTCGGGGGCGGCGGGGCCAGAGCCCTTCTTCTGGGCTTAACCGCCAAGCTGTCCTGAGCCTTGGCCGGGACCAGCGATGGCAGCGGCGGATTGACCCCGCCGGTAATGATGAACATCTGGCTGATCCGGTTCAGATCCAGCGAAGGGTTGATTTCAATATTCATCGTCAGCTGCCTTTTATCGACCCGGATCCTCTCCACTGTCCCCAGCATCAACCCCGAAGGAAAGACCTGCCCATAGCCCGAGGTCAAAACGGTATCGCCCTCCCTGACATCGGACCTCAAGGAAACCCTGTCCAGGATGCACCTCTGCCCCCGGTCGGTGCGGAAGATGCCCAGCACCCGGCTGCGGGCCACTATGGCGCTGACCCGGGAGTCCTGGTCGAAGATGGTGGACACCTGAAAATATTCCGGCCCGGAGTTGACCACCTTTCCCAGTAGCCCCCGGTCGGATACCACCGGCATATCATCCCTGATGTCCTTGGGATCACTGGGCTCGACCACCAGGAACGAAGCCCGGGCCGCCGGCTCGCGCCCCACCACCCGGGCGGACATCAGCCGCCATTGGGTGCGGGACTTGAGTTCCAGCAGTTTCCGGAATTCGTCATTCTCCCGGGCCGCCTCCTTCAGCGAAATATTCTCCAGGGAGGTCACAGCCAGACGCAGCCTTAATTCCTGATTGTCCTTCCAGCTGGAAAAGAGCGACCGGACCTGGCTGGCCGGATATTCCAGCGGGGCGAACAACGTCCCCACCACCCCGCCGCCGGCGGCTTTTTTAAGCCCGGACGGCAGAATGGCCAGCACCGCCGAGATCATCAGGGCGGCGATCAGCACCGCAATATCATGTCGGTGCCAGATCCTTCGGTTGAAGAGAAGCATCAGTATCGGTTATCCCAAATCATTCTCGGCGGCTCTGCATCAGCACCTTGTCGAAGTTATCCCGGCTCTCCAGTATCCGGCCGGCCCCCAGCACGATGCACTCCCGGGGATTATCGGCCACCTTGATGGGCAAATTTGTCTCCTCGCGCAGCAGGGCGTCCAGCCCCCGTAGCAGCGAGCCGCCCCCGGTCATCACGATCCCGGCGTCCACAATATCGGCCGCCAGCTCCGGCGGGGTCTGCTCCAGGGCCTTCTTCACCGCCAGCACTATCAGGTTGATCGGCTCCCGCAGGGCCTCGCGGATCTCCTCGCTGCGGACCTTGACCGCCCGGGGGATGCCGGACACCAGGTCCCGGCCCTTGACCTCCATCTCCCGGCTCTCCTCCACCGGGAAGGCCGAGCCGATCTTTATCTTGATGTCCTCGGCGGTCTGCTCGCCGATCAGGACGCTGTAGCTCTTGCGCAGGTATTCCACGATGGCCTCGTCCATCTCGTCGCCGGCGGTGCGGATGGAGGTGTTGCTGACGATGCCGGAGAGGGCGATCACCGCGATCTCGGTGGTGCCGCCGCCGATGTCTATCACCATGCTGCCGATGGGCGAGCTGACCGGCAGCCCCACTCCTATGGCCGCCGCGATGGGCTCGGCCACCAGGTAGACCTCCCGGGCCCCGGCGTGTTCGGCCGAGTCGCGCACCGCCCGTTTCTCCACCTCGGTGATGCCCGAAGGCACGCAGACTATAATTCGCGGTTTGACTATGGAGCGCCGCTTCTGGGCCGTCTTGATGAAGGCCCTCAGCATCTCCTCGCAGATCTCGAAATCGGCGATCACCCCGTCCTTCATGGGCCGGATGGCCTTTATCTCGTCGGGGGTCCTTCCCAGCATCTTCTTGGCCTCGTCGCCCACCGCGATGGCCATGCCGGTCTTCTTCTCGATGGCCACCACCGAAGGCTGGTTCAGGACTATCCCCTTGCCCTCGACATAGACCAGGGTGCTGGCGGTCCCCAGGTCCACTGCCATGTCATGGGAGATGATGCTGGAAAAAAGATCCCGCAGATTAGGAAGCTTTATCATTGTTCCTCCAAGTTGGATGGTATTTTACAGTATTAAAGTTACAACGTAGAAAAGCAGGCAGAGCGGAGGCTAAAATTATTGTCAGGCCCTCGGCCCTCAGCTCCCGGTGCTCTCGTAGGCTCGGGTGCCCTGGCGCCAGATCAGCAGGGCCAGGCTTAAGAAGACCAGGGCCACCACCGGGGTCATCCAGACGTATATCGAATATTTGTCTTTCCCCAGCACATACATCGAGGGGAAAAAGGCGGTAAAGGCGTACGGTATTATAAAGGTCAGGATCACCCGCACCGCCCGGTTGAAGATTGTCACCGGATAGCGGGAGAATCCCTCCAGCATCAGCATCACCGAGACCACGCTTCCCCGGTCGTTGAACCAGAAGGTCAGGCTGACCAGAATGGTGAAGATCGCCAGGTAGATGGTGCAGGCCGCCAGCACTAGGCCGAAGGTGACCAGGTAGTCGCCCAGCCCCAGGTTCAGTTGCATCCGGGAAAGGGAGTAGGACATCATCGACAGGCCCACCAGGATGGTGGAACTCTCCTCCCAGTAGATGCGCTCGGTGACCACTTGAAAAAAACTGTTCAATGGCCGCAGCAGTATCCGGTCGAAGTGCCCCTCGATAATGTATTTTTCGCTCAGTTCCAGCAGGTTGGAGAAAAAGGTGAAGAACAGCCCCAGGCTGACCTGGGAGAAGCCGAAGATGAAGAAGATCTCCTCCTTGCGCCAGCCCTTAAGGCTGGGAACCTTGACGAAAAGCGAAACGATGAACAGCACCCCTATCAACTGCATCATGGCCCCGGCGATGAAACCGGACAGGAAATCCTCCCGGTAGGCCAGGCGGGACTTGATGGAGTTCGACAGATAGGCCCGCAGCAGGTTTATGTAAAAGATGAAACGTTTGATATGACCCGTTTTTTTATTTCTGCTTTTTAATTTTTGGTCTTTGATTTTATATTTTAGCCCCCCTGGATCTCCAGCCGCTTGATGGCGTAATGCCAGACGATCTGCCCGGTCAGGTAGATTATCACAATCCACATTATCTGCAGCAGCACCCCCTGGTGGACCTTGGACAGCGGCTCCATTCCCAGGTAGATACGCAGCGGGGCATAAGCAATGTATTTGAATGGCAGCCAGAACAAAACATTCTGCACCCAGTCGGGGAAGAAAGTGATCGGGATCATCACCCCGGAGAAGACCTCCACCAGCAGCTGTTTGAAGCGCAGCACCCCTTCGTTGTTCCGGGTGAAGAAAGCCACCAGCCCGGTCAGATAGCTGATACCGGCATGCAGGAAGAAGCTCAGGATCACACTCAGGGGGAAAAGGTACGGCCCCAGCTTCCCGCTGGGCAGGCTGACCGGGAAGATCACCGAGGCCACGATAATGATGGGCAGGGTCATAAACAGAAACATGAACGCCGCCCTTCCGAAAGCCCGGAAATAGTGGTACAGCTGGAAATTGGTGGGCTTCAACAGGTCCATGGCAATGGAGCCGTCACGCACCGCATCGCCGATCATCCGGTCTATCCGGTTGGCGAAAAAGGTCCGGGCCGACCAGCCGATCACCACGTAGGTCATCATCTGCTCCATGGTGAAGCCGGCTATCACCTGGTGCTTGGCGAAAACCGCCTTCCATAAAAAATAGTTCAGGGCGATGATCAGCAGGTAGGAGACGAAGTTCATCAGCACCTGAAAGCGGTAGGCCAGGTAAGTCAGATAGCCCATCCGCATGAATGCCCAGTATTTGGCCAGTCGGCTCACGTTTTTACCCGCTGTCTCTGGCGGTATATTTCCCGGACCACATCTTCGATCTTGGGGTTCTCCAGTTCCAGATCCCTTACTTCAAGCCGGGACAGCAGCTGGCCGATTATCTCCGGAGCGTTGACTTTTTTACGGTCGAAGATGAACTCCCAGTGGAACGGATTATCGCTCTCCATCTCCACCGGATATCCCGCCAACACCTTCTCTAAGCCAGGACGTTCTATGGGCAGTATAAAATCCACCAGCAGCCGGCGGCGGCCCACTGCCCGGTCCTTGAGTGATTTGAGATCCCCGTCGTATATCAGGTGGCCGCTGTCGATCATGATCACCCGGCGGCAGAGATGCTCGATATCGCTCAGGTCGTGAGTGGTCAGGATCACGGTGGTGTTGTATTCCCGGTTGATCTCCTTGATGAAATCCCGGATGCTGGATTTGACCGCGATATCCAGCCCGATGGTGGGCTCGTCCAGAAACAGCACCGGGGGGTTGTGCAGCAGGGAGGCCGCCAGGTCGCAGCGCATCCGCTGGCCCAGGGAAAGTTTGCGGACCGGGATGTTCAGCAGATCCGCGATCCCCAGCACCTCCTCGAATTTCTTCAGCCGCAACTCGAAATCCGCTTTGGGTATCTCGTATATCTTCTGCAACAGGCGCAGGGCCTCGATCACCGCGATGTCCCACCATAATTGAGTGCGCTGGCCGAACACCACCCCGATTTTTTTTACATGCTGGTATCTCTGCTTGTACGGCACCAGCCCCTGAACGCTGATGCTGCCCGAGGTGGGCACCAGGATCCCGGTCAGCATCTTGATGGTGGTGGATTTTCCGGCCCCGTTGGCCCCGATGTATCCCACCACTTCGCCCGGCTCGATGGAAAAGCTGATGCGGTCCACCGCCCGGACAATATGGTACTTGCGGTTGACCAGGTCCTTGAAGGAGCCCCACAGCCCGCTCCGGCGGCGGAAGGTCCGGAAATTCTTTACCAGTTCATTTACTTCGATTATGGGCATTGATCGCAAAAATATAGATTTATTTTAATGGTCATTCCTGCGAAGGCAGGAATCCAAGGATATCCCAGATTGCTTCATCTGCCAAAAATAAGGTTATATTACCTCGGCGTTTAAATAGATCAATAATCCATATTGTCAAGCCCTTCCCGCATCAAGTGCGGGATAAATTCCGAATGGCATCCAGGCCTGGATTCCTGCCGGAGTTTATGCTGAATGCAATGAAGTGCAGGAATGACGAATCACTGTATTTAATCGCCGTAGTAATAATCGCAATGACGTGTCTCTGATAAAACATATTAGTTTAAAAGGAGACACCCTCCAGCGGACAGCCTTGGCAATCAGGTCTCTTGCGGCATTTCTCCTTGGCCAGCCTTACTATCAGGGCATGATATTCGTTGAATAATTTCCGATCACTCGGCAGATGCGATTCGAAAAATATTTGCCAGGATGAATAATCAGATTCTTTTATTTTGATCCCGTGACGGCCGAAGATCCGCCGGGTATAGGCGTCTATCACGAAGACGGGTTTGTTCAAAGCATATAAAAGAATTGAATCAACCGTCTCCGGACCCAGGCCCTTGATTGCCAGCAATTCATCTCTCAGAACGCTGGTCTCGACCCGAGACATTTTTCTTAAATCGCCGGAAAATCTCTGCAGGACATATTGGCTGAGACCCTTTAAATACGCGGCTTTCTGGTTGTAAAAGCCGGACGGCCTGATGGCCGAGATCAGTTTTCGCTTAGAGATGCCAGCGATCTTATGCGGGCAGATCAGATCCTTCTTCTTCAAATTCTCTATCGCCCGGGAGACATTGATCCAATTGGTGTTCTGGGTCAGCACCGCGCCGATCATTACCTCAAAAGGGCTGTCGGCCGGCCACCAATCTTGCGGTCCGTATTCTTTTAAAAGAATTTTATATATTTTTAATAACTTTTTCCCGTATATCATGTAATTTGTTATTTTAGCACAAGTTACGAATAAGTGTCAATGTTTATATGATTTTTGTTGGATAGCAGGTAAGTCTTGTAAATTGAAGATGATAGCACATATAATTTCAGGTGAAAATAAAAAAAGGCGGGGTTGCCCGCCTTTTAAATATATGGATTTCCCTATTTACCAATAATTTTCACTCCTGATGATGTCCCGATCCGGTTGGCCCCGGCTTTTATCATGGCCATAGCATCCTCGGCGGTCTTCACCCCGCCGGAGGCCTTTACCCCCAGATCCGGTCCCACCGTTTGCCGCATCAATGTTATATCCTCGATCGTGGCCCCACCGGAAGAGAACCCGGTGGAGGTCTTCACAAAATGCGCCCCGGCCCCCCGGGCGATCAGGCAGGCCTCTATCTTCTGCTCCTGGGTCAGCAGGCAGGTCTCGATGATCACTTTCACTGTTTTGCCCCCGGCCGCTTTCACCACCCCGGCGATGTCGTCGAAGACTTCACGGTAAAGACCGGAACGCAACGCACCGATATTGATCACCATGTCCACCTCGTCGGCCCCCTGCTCAACGGATTTTCGGGCCTCGTCCGACTTCAGTGCCGGATCGTCCGCCCCCAACGGAAAGCCGCACACCGTGCATAATTTTACGGCGCTGCCCCTGAGATTTTCTTTGGCCAGCGGCAGCCAATATGGATTGATACACACCGAGCAGAATTCGTTTTCGGCCGCCTGGCGGCATAGGTCTATGATGCCCTGTCTGTCGGCCTCCGGTTTGAGCAATGTATGGTCAATATGGGCGGCCAGTTCTTTGGAGTCCGTTACCTTCTGTGCCCCGGCGATCTCGTCCTTGACAGATTTCCAGACACCGGAGAGGGGCCTTTCGCAATCGGCGGGGACCCCGGAGTTCTTCAGTTTCTGTTTGATCTGTTCAATCAAAGTTTCCATTATTACCCTCTCTGTTTTTTTAATGGGTCATGCACCTATTCTTCATCACTGTGTAATCAATTGTGTGTGGGTTGCTATGCTTCACGAATAATTTAATAATTATTTATGCAATAGCGGTATACAATATATGTCCCTATTATGTCAAGCGGTCTTTGCAAAATAATGGAAAATAATAAACCCCAAGCGTATAACGCTATGTAGGGCAATGCCGCGTTGGTTCCTGTGGTTTACTAATAATACTTCGTTTGTGTATTTTACATAACTGTCAAATCTTTGTCGATTGTTTTAAAGCACCCGCCTGGATGTTGCATTGTTATACTGCTCATTCTAATAATTCCTTATCATTTAATGATAGGTGACTTAGAACATAATAACCATCGACAGGTTCTTTACCAATAACATATTTAACAGTCTGCCTTTTTTGGTTAATAAACGTTATTGTATAGAAAACAACAGAACCGACTTCTCGCTCCATTTTGGTCCATACTAACTCACTCGGATTGATTATATTCCAATAATGTTTTTTAAAATTCAAAAGATATACCGATTTGCATTTTGGATTCGATATTCTTTTATTTATCTCTTTAACATTTAAACTATCATCCAATGCATCTATTTCATATTCGTTATGTGGTCCAAACAAATAATTTAAATTCTTTATTGTACAGGCGCTATCATGCATTGCAATATTTTGAATTACATAAATAAATTGTGTAATATCTTTTAATTCTTTAATCATATTAGCATTTGCGGTTGAATAAAAGTAACAGCAAATAAACAACATACAAATAATTTGAAAATGTTTTCTCATTTCGAAGACACCTCTTCTTTTATTTATTATTGTTAGGGAAAATAAAAGGTCTGACAAATAAAGGAATATTTGATCCTATTCTAATTAATCCATGGCAAAGATTCCAACTATTTGTATAGCCTTGCATTCCAGCGCAACCCCTTGCACCAAATGGTTTGCCATCGTAATGATATTTCCAACGCCAATCCTGGAGTAGTAATAAAACTTCATTTGAGTATTTTACATAACTGATGGAGCCTTGTCAATTATTTTAATAAGCTATTTCACCCTCTCTATTCTATGATGCTTTTATAGGTGATATTTTCTCCGTCGGATTCAATGATGACCGCCCCGTGGTGATCGGTCCTGAATATTTTGGATCCGCATTTTTCATAGTTAGCAAGCGCCTCCCGGGCGGGGTGCCCGAACCGATTGTTCTCGCCAACCGAGGTGATGGCAATCTCCGGCTTGATGATCTCCGCCAGCTCCGCCGGATTATTGGGCCGGGCTCCGTGGTGGGGCACTTTGAGCACCCGGCAGGAACCCAGCAAACCCTTCTGTAACAGGATTCCCTCCAACTCCGGCCCCATATCCCCGGAAAATAAAAAACTGGCCTTGCCATACTGGAGATAAAATATCAGGGATGACTCATTGCCGTTATCAATGCTGTCCTCACGGGAGTACAGAAAACCCCGGGCCGGCCAGATCCCACACAGGGTGTCGTAGCCGGAGACGGCCTCCAGCGCGACTTTTCCCGCTTTGGCCTGTTCCAAAGAACGGTTGAACATCGGCTGAGCGCTGGGGTGGTCGCTGATGATAAGCTTCCCGATCTTTACACGGTCCAGCAGGTATGACAGCCCGCCGCAGTGGTCGGCGTCGCTGTGGCTGATAACCACCCCGTCAAGCTTGGTTATTCCTCGGGATCTCAAGAAAGGCAGGATAACGTCCCGGCCGCTGTCCCGGTAGGGCGTATACAGCCCGGCGTCTATTAGGTATTTTTTCCCATTGGGGATCTCCACCAATGCGCAGTCCCCCTGGCCCACATCCAGAAAAGTGATCCTCAGTTCGGCCGGCCGGGCCAGAACCTGTTGCCAAACCAGAACGGTGGCCGCCATCAGAATCACGGAAGTGACCGCCAGGCGTGCCTTCCCGGCCCTTCGCCACAGAAAGGGCAGCAGGCAGACCCCGGCATACAATGCCAGCTGGGGCCAGGTCACGGTCGGCCAGTTGATGGTCCCTAATTTCAGTTGGCTGAAGAACGCTACCGAGTCCAGCATGGCCCGGGAACAGATATAAGCGCTGGCGGCCATGGGCCAGGCAATCCAGCCGCCCAGAAGATTTAAAAGCACCATCGCCAGGCCCAGGGCCAGGATCAGCCCGGTAAGCGGCACCACCACCAGGTTGGCAACCAGTGAGATCAATGGAACGCGGTGGAAATACCAGGCCAACAACGGGGCGGTAAATATCTGGGCGGCCAGGGACACTGCCAGCGGAGTCAATATCCATTTTCTCAACCGGGCCGATCTGGAGGCCCTGAAAAGCTGGGTTTCGATGGGCCTGGTCAATATCAATATCCCGGCGGTAGCGGCAAAGGACAGCTGGAAACCGATGTCACAGGCCGCATCCGGCCAGAAGGCCAGTATCAGCAGGCCAGCCAGCCCCAGCATGTTCAGGCCGTTTCCCCTCCGTTCGAACAGCCCGCCCAGCAGGACCGCCCCCACCATGATGGAGGAGCGGACGATTGACGGGCTGGCCCCGGCCAGCAAGGTATACACCGCCAGCCCGGCCACCGTCCCCAGACTGGCCGCCCGCTTGGGCAGTTGCAATAGGCGCAGGATGATGAAAACGATAAAAGCCATCAGCGCCGCATGAAGCCCGGACACCGCCAGCACATGGGCGGTCCCGGTGTCGGAGAATGCCTCCCGGACTGACCGGGAGAGGTTGTATCGCTCCCCCAGCAGCAGCCCGGCCAGCAGGGATCCCGGGTCGCCCCCCAGATAGCGGTCGATGGTCCCTCTGACGTACTTCCGCAAGGGGATGATCAGGCCGGACATCACGATATTACCCCGGGAGTGCGATAAGATCTTATGGCTGTTGGCGGTGAATATCCCCGACACCTCCTGGCGTTCCAGATACTGGCGGTAATCGAAGCCTCCGGGGTTGCGCCGCTCGGCGGCCTTACGCCAGATCCCCTCCACCGTCAATACATCCCCGTATTCCGGCTGGCTTTCCCCTTGGAAGCCGATATAGGTCATCAATTTCTGATCGGCTGGCTGCCAGGAATCACCGCTGCGCCGGGCAATGGCCCGGGATACAAATCTCCACCCCCTATCCGTCCGGCGCGGCTCGGAGGCTGCCTTTACCAATAGGATCTGTCTGCTGCCGTGATCCCATTGGGGAGAAATGGTGGAGTGCCTTATTTGATAACTGGCCAGACCTGCCGCCATCAAGGCCAGATATAGGGCCGGTGCAACCATTTTAATTCTGAACCGATAACCTGCCCAGGCCAGCAGCAGCGATGCCGCAGCTATCAGTCCTGAAAAAATAAAAGGGATGCTGAACGCCGAGGCGGTCAGCACCCCCAATAACAAGATTATGAAAATTTTCAGGGCCGGATATCTGTCCATTTCAAACCATATTAAACGTAGGATATCCTCTGCTTTTCCGGTTTCTTCAGCTTGGATGGGATGGGCTTGGGCTTGGGTGCGGATTCAGCTTCTGGCTGCTCCGGCGCCGGTTGAAATTGGGGAGCCGGGGCGGCAGGCTGCATACCGGGCCTGGGTGGAGGCCCAGCCGGACGTTGGATCTGCGGAGCCTGGGGTATCGGCCTGGCCTGGGGAGCCGGAGCAACGGCCGGGGCCGGCTGAGGCGCCTGAGGCGTCGGCCTGGGTGTTGCGGCCGGAGGAGCGGCGGGCGCCATGGAAGCCCTCAGGGATTGCAGCCTCTGTCCCACATCCCTGAAATTGACATCGGTGGTGTAGATATCCTCCAGGGTCTTGATGGCGCTGGGGATCTCCCCGGTCAGCTCATAGGCCTGGGCCAGGTTATACCGCAGGCCGATGTAGTCCTCATCGCTGTAGCCCGGGGTGGAGAGCCCCCGCTCCAGTTGTTTGATGGCGAACTTGGGCTCCCCCCGATCCAGAAAACAGATGCCCAGCATCTCGAAGGACTTCAGGCGCTCCTTCTCGCCCTTGGAAGCTACCTGGAACTCGGCAATGGCCTCCTCGGCCAAGCCCATTTCTTTATAGGCTATGCCCAAATCGTAATGGCCCTGGAAATCCTCCTGGTTTATACTTTGATAGACCCCTTCCTTGAACTCGGCCAGGATGTCCTGCAGCGAAAGAAATTCTTCCTGGGCGCCCGGGGCTGCGGCCGGCTCCTCATCGGCCACACTGAACTTGACCCTTGACTGGCGGCCTCCCTCCACTATCTCCCGTCCCCAATGAACGTCATCGCTGGCCGGTGGCTCGGCCGGCTGACCATGGAACTGGGGCTCCTCCGACTGGGTATCTTCCGGCTCGGGCTGTGATGCGTCCAAGGCCGGCGGGGCCTCAGCCTGGACCGGTTCCGGCTGCCAGGCAGCAGGCTCCGGTGCTTGGGGTTGCCCTTCGAATTGGGAGGCTGCCGGCTGGCTGAATGAAATATCGGGAACCGCCGCCTGAGAAGGCGCCGACTCCTGATGGATCTCCATGCCCGGCATTTCGAAAGCCCCCTCGGGCATCTCCGGAAGCAATAGGGACAGGCTCTCCAGGGCATTCTCGTTAACCGGATCTATCTCCAGAACCTTTTGGTAAACCGCCGCCGCCTGTTCCCTCAGTTCCCTGCGGTGCAGGCACTCGGCCAGCCCCAGATAGGCTTCTATCAGGGCCTCCGACTGGTTGTTCTGCAGGGCGATCTCCACCAGCTTCTGGCGGCTGCGCAGCTCCAGGGGCTGCAGGTTGGCTATCTTCTTGTATACCTCCACCGATTTTTCCACGTTGTCGTCGTTCATGTAGCCGTTGGCCGCGGTGTGGTACTGGTCCAGGGCCTCCTGGGTGGAGCCGATCTCGACCAGCAGGTCGCCCAGCTCGATGTTGGTGGCCCAGTCCTGTTTGGCCGCATCTTCCTCCTTGGGCGGCTCCGGTTCTTTATCGATCACCAGTTCCGGAGCGGATTCGGCCGACGCTTCGGATCGCTGCTGGGACAGTTCCTCGATGATGGAATCGGGCCTGACCTCGGCCTCCGGCGCTGCCTGGGCCGGGGCGGCCTCCCCTTTCATCCCCCTGACCTTGGCCTCCAAGGACTCGGCCTCGATCGTCCGGCCCTGGTTCCGGTAGGCCTTGGCCAGCTGGGAGAATTCCTCTATGGCTTCGGGGATCTTCTTCTGGGTCAGATACATCTCGGCCAATTTGGAGCGTACCGCCAGGTTCTGGGGATTGAGTTCTACGATCTGGTGATAGATCGGAAAAGCCTCGTCGGATTTGCCCTGCTTGATCTTCCGCTCGGCGTATTCCAGAAGATTGGTGATGGCCTCGTTGACCAGCCCCTGCTGGATATACAGCTCTCCCAGGGTCTTGTAAACCTCGGGGTCCTCCTTGTTGACCCTGAGGATCTTTTTGCAGACCGCAATGGCATTGTTATAAAGGGCGTCGTTGCTGTAGCCCCTGACCGCCTCCAGATAACTGGAGACCGCCTCTCCGACATTGGACAGCTTCACATAGGCGTCGCCGATGAAATTGTAGGTACTGGCATTTCCGGGCTCCAGATCCAGCACTTTTTTATACTCGTTCACCGCTTTGGCGAAATCGCCCTTTTGGAAATATTCGGCCGCCTTGGCCCTTATTTGATCAACTTTTGCCATCGCACCATTTATCGTTTTGTGAATTTAATCCGCTTCTAGATCAGAATCCGTATTCGTTGGCCTCGGCCCCGGCCGCCACTCCGGCCGTCTGCTCCGCGCCGTCGTCCAGTCCCAGATTGTTGGCCACGATCTGAATTACCGAGGCGTCCAGCAGGTCCTTCTCCTGGAGGCAGCCCTCCATCAGGGCGTTGTCGCAGATGGCGTTTATCAGGCGGGGGCGGCCCTGGGCATACCGGGCGATCAGTTCATAGGCGGTATCGGTGAAAAGCTCCTCCTCGCGGCCGGCCACCACCAGCCGGTGCTGGACGTACTCCCTGGCCGCAGCATCATCCAGCGGACCCAGGTGATATTTCACCGACACCCTTTGATTGAGCGAAACATCCACCAGCAGGTTCTGGTTGACCTCGGTCATGCCGAACAGGATGAAGGTTATCAGCCGGGCATCGGACAGCTCCAGGTTCAAAAGGCCGCGGATCTCCTCCAGCATGGCTTGCCCCCGCAGGAGATTGGCCTCGTCGATCAGGATCACCGCCTTGCGGCCCTCGGCATGGATCTCCATCAAACGACGGGCCAGGGCCGATGACACCTGGGTCTTATCTTCGGGGGCCTCCTTGACGTCTAAAAGTGCGCTTACCCTCCGGAGAAACCATAATGGACTGAAATCGCCGTGGGTCAGCACCAGCAGCGCCGTCTCAAACCTCCCGTCCTCGCGGAGGATCTCCAACAGGCGCCGGGCCAGCATGGTCTTTCCGGTGCCCACCTCTCCGGTCAGCACCCCCAGACCCCTCATCCTCTCGGCCACGTGGGCCAGATGTATTATGGCCCGGCTGTGCTGGGGGCTGTCGTAGTAGAATCGGCTGTCGGGGATATTGGAAAAAGGATCGTCATTAAGCTTGAAAAATCTTTCGTAGTCCATTGATTCTCCTAAAAAATATTATAGGAAAGAAAGCCCTTTATCTTTCTGGCTGAGGACTATCGGCGCTGTCTCCGGGGGCGGTTCGGTTTCCGTTTCTGTTTCGGAAGCCGTCTCCTCAATCGGCAAATTTGCCTGCTGATATGAAACATCATCATTCTCATCCAGCGGAGCATATCTATCGTCACTGGTATTCTCAGAGAGAGTGATCACCGCGGCCTTTGGATAAAATTCCTCATCGCCGGCGGGAAGCGCTTCCGCAGGGATCCTTTCGATTATCTCATCAACGGCAACTATCTGCCTCGGCGCTTCTTCAGACGCCGGTTCTAATGATCCCGGCTCAATGCCGGAACCCGGGCCGGCAGCCGCCTCCTGTTCCGGAAGGGTGATCCTGGTCTGCTGCGGATCCTTGAATTTGTTCTCCAGATCCCTCAGGCGCTTGGCGACGTCCTTATAGGTAATATCAATGACGTAGACCTGCTCGTACTCGTATAAAGCCTTCTGGGAATCCCCCAGTTGCTCATGGGCCACCCCCAGGTTGTAGTGCAGGCCCACATATTCATTATCCAAAAATTTCCGGATGGAGAGGCCCTGGCTGAGCACTTCTTTAGCCAGACCGTAATCACCCTGCTCCAGGAATGATACCGCCAGCATCTCAAATCCCTTTAACTGCCGGTTCCCGCCTTTGATGGAGTTCTGAAATTCAACTATGGCCTCGTCCTTTAAGCCCTCCTGCCGGAAAAGAATGCCCAGGTCGTAATAAGGCTCATAGGCTTCGTCTATCTTGTTCCAGATCAGTTCCTGGTAGTTTTTGCAGGCTTCCAGCAGCTCGGATTGAAGTTTTTTATCATCCAGGGCGCTGTCCTCGGACGATGAAAGCACCTTGGCCAGGGCTTCTTCATTGCCGGGATCGCGTTCCAGTATCTTCTGATAGACCGCCCTGGCCTTCCGGACAAAGCCCCTTCTCTGCAGCACCCGGGCATAGCTCTGCTGGGTTTCGATGATCTTCCTGGCCTGACCCATCTTCAGAGCCACGTCCACCAAACGGCGGTAGGGGACAATATCCGCCGGCTCCGGGGCATTCTCCGAATTGTCGGAAACGGCCTGGTCCGCCAGCTGCCTGATCTTCTGGTAACCGGCTTTTAAGGGAGGATTCTCCGGAATAATGTCTGTTATCCGCTGGTATACCGCCGCCATAGCAGTAAAATCCGAACGGATCTTCATCTGGTTGGCATAACGGACCCACTCCCGGACGGCCCCGCTCTTCAGCCCCAGGTTAAGATATCCTTCAGCTATCTTATTATATAACTCTATCCTATCCTTGTCAATAGACAAAATCTTCTTGGAGGCGGCGATCACCCGGCTGAAGTCCCCGGACTTCTCCGAAAGCCTCAAGGCCTTCTCGTACATGTCCAGGCCCTTGCGCCCCTCGCCCAATTCCAGATAGATATTGGCCAGGGTCAGGTTGAACTCGGAATCCTCCGGCTCGATGGAGACAATCTGCTCCGCCGCCCTCTTGGCCTTCTCCCACTCGGCCTTCTGGTAAAAAGCCCGGGCCTGCTCTTTCAATCGGTTTATTTCAGCCATAATTAATATTTTCCAAAGTCATTGCCTATAATATAGGATTATATAGGACTGGGACTAAAATTACAATTACATTTTTATATTTTTCATCACCGCCTGCTGGACAGCATCGCACAGGTCGGCCGATTCCTTCTTCAGGTCCTGGCATTCTTTTACATGACTGTCCCTGAAAGCCTGGTCTTTTATCGACCCCAGGTTTATCAGCACGTTCAGCACCGCCCCCTCCACCCCGGCCCGGGCCATCAGGGCGGCCACTCCGGCATCTGAGGCCGAATTGGCATTGCCTTTTTCGGCCGCGCCCAGTGAAAGCTCCATTGCCTTCAGGCAGGTCTTGGCGGTCTCCAGCGGGACTGCGGCGGCTTTTTTGTATCCTTGTTCCATGGCCGTTTCGCGGGCTGTTTTCTGTTCCGGAGTCCCCTTGGGCAGGCGCATGGCCTCCATCAGGTGGTTGAAGGCGTTGGTATCCTCGTCCACCGCCTTGGACAGCTTGTCCTTGATTTCCTGCCCTCTCTCTGCCAGAACGGACATTTCCTCCCAGACCTTATCGTAGCCCTGCTTGCCCACGGTAAGATTGGCTACCATGGCTGATAATGCCGCGCACAAGCTGCCGGCCAGAGCCGCCACCGAGCCTCCGCCCGGGGCCGGGGATTCTGAGGAGACTTCGTCCACAAAATCCCTGGCGGTCATGGACATCAGCGGGGCAGGCTGGATGAAGTTGTACTCAATGATCTTCTTGGCCGGATCGAATTCGGAAAGTTGATCGAGCCCCAGCGAACGGATGGCGATCTCCACCAACTCCTTCTCCGGCAGCCCGGCCGATTTGCCCTGTTTTTTCAGGTAGAATTTTCCGGCATCCAGCATCGGTTTCAGGGGAACCAGGCCCACCAGTTCCGAGCCGGTGACGATCAGGCCCAGCTTTTCCGCCTCCTCCCGGGCGGTCTCGAACACCACATGCAGCGGGGTGGTGTTGTAATTGATCAGGTTGATGGACACCTGGGCCTGGCGGTATTGCTCGATATACCAGCCGATGGCCCGCACCGCCTTCAGGCGGCCGGGGACTTTTACCGTTTTTCCCTGGGCATCCTTGACGATCTTGCCCGAGGCATCCTTCTTGGCCCGCCCGCCCTCGCGGATGTTCAGGGCTATCTCGTTGGCCAGCTTTTTGTCCCGGGTGTTGAGGTTGACGTTGTAGGCGATCAAAAATTCCCGGGCGCCCACCACGCTGGCCCCCCATTTATGTTTGAACTTGGCCGGGCCGAAATCCGGCTTCCACTTGGGGTCTTTTAATTTTTCTTCAAGCGCCTCGTATTCGCCGGTTCGAATATCGGCCAGGCTCTGGCGCTCCGGAGAGGCAGCGGCGAATTCGTATAGGTAGACCGGGATCTCCAGCTCCTCCCCCAGCCGTTTGCCTAAGTCTTTGGCTATCTGGGCACACTCGTCCATGGTGACGCCCGATACCGGCACGAAGGGGCAAACATCCATGGCCCCCATCCGGGGGTGGGCTCCGCTGTGTTGGGACATGTCTATCAGCTCGTGGGCCTTCTTGGCGGCCTGGAAAGCGGCTTCCTTGACGCCTTCCGGCGTTCCCACGAAAGTGTAGACGGTGCGGTTGGTATCGGCCCCGGGATCCACGTCCAATAATTTGACGTCGGATACCGAGCGGACGGCATCGGAAATGGCATCGATTATCTTACGGTCGCGGCCCTCGGAAAAATTCGGTACGCATTCGACTAACTTAGTCATATTACTTGCTCCAAATATATGTGATAATTTAATTTTCTTTACCGCGAAGACGCCAAGCTCGCTAAGGTTTTTTTACAAGGGCGCCATGTATGTCTATATATCACACTGAACCGAAAAGACACCAAGGTAAAGAGTTGGGATTTTCTTTGCGTCCTTTGCGTCTTAGCGGTTTAGCTGGTCCCCACCACTATCTTCCCCCGCTTGACCACCGTCTTAACGTAATTCACCGCGTAATGATACGGAATATACCGGTAATTGGGAATATCCATGATCAGCAGATCGGCCTGCTTGCCGATCTCTATTGAACCGATCCTGTCGCCCCGTTTGAGAGCGCAGGCCGCGTTGTAGGTGGCGGCGCAGATGGCCTCCGCCGGGGTCAGCCCCAGATACAGGCAGGCCAGCCCGATGATGAACGGCATGTTCTCGATGGTGCAGGAGCCGGGGTTGAGGTCGGTTGCCAGCGCCACCGGGATGCCCATCTCGATCATCTTCCGGGCCGGGGCGTAATTCTTCTTGATGGTCAAACTGGTGCCTGGCAGAAGGACTGCGATGGTGCCGGCCTGTTTCATCAGGTCCAAACCTGTTTGTGACGGATATAAAAGATGCTCGGCGCTGACCGCCCTGACCTTTCCGGCCACCTCGGCCGCGCCCACCGAGGCCAGTTCGTCGGCGTGGATCTTGGGGTACATTCCGAAATTGCTGGCGGTCTCCAGGATCTTTGTCGCTTCCTCCGGGGTGAACACCCCCTGGTCACAGAACACATCACAGAACTCGGCCAGCTTGGCCTCCGCCACCTTGGGAATCATCTCCTCACAGATCAGCTTGACATATCCTTCCCGGTCAATTCCAGATTCAAAATTCTGACTTCTGTATTCTTCAGGAAACTCATGCGCCCCCAGAAAAGTTGACACCACCTCTATCGGCTGCAATTTATTCAGGTCCTGATTGACCTGTAGTTGCTTGATCTCAGTCTTGGTCTCCAGCCCGTAGCCGCTCTTGGATTCCACCGTGGTGGTTCCCCACATCAGCATACGGTCCAGCTTTTTTAGGGCATCGCGCTTTAAGACCTCGCGTGAAGCCAGCCTGGTGGCCTTGACCGTGGAACGTATCCCGCCGCCCTTGGCCGCGATCTCCTGATAGGTGATCCCTGAGGCCCGCATCTCGAACTCGTCCTCGCGGGAGCCACCGTAGACCAGATGGGTGTGGCAGTCCACAAAACCGGGCATGACCACTTGATTCTTGGCGTCAATGACCTTGGTGTGGGGCAGGAGTTTTAGCTTGGGCTTGAGATCTGAAGTTTTGCCCACCGCCACGATCTTGTCGTTTTCGATTGCCACCAGCCCGTCCTCGATGATGCCGAGCTCGGACATGGCCGCCCTCACCCTTGCCCGTCCTCCCTCTCCTAATGCCTTAGGAGAGGGTCGGGGTGAGGTCAACCCTTGAGGAGAGGGGGAAAGGGTTAGCAGTTGGCCGATATGTTGGATGATAAGGTGCATTAGATCACTCCGACTGCGATTCCAAATTAGCCAATAATTCTGCCAAGCCTGCGGATTTTGCCATTGATCTCAAATAATCCAGATCGAGCTCATCATGTTGTATCTCAAACACAGACAATGCATCCTGAAACTGGATCGTGGCTTCTCCGGCCTGCCGGTGCCAATCGAGTTTTAAAAGTATGATATCCTCTGGGGTGGCAATGAACGTTTTCTGCCCAAGAACCTCGGCCGCCTGGCGGCGATGGAAAGCCGAGCTTTTCAGGGCATCATCCTCATCCAAAATCCAGAAATCGGCCTTAAGCCCCGTCTCGGAATCGATCAGATTGAACATGGTCTTGGTTTTAATGGCGTCCACAGCGGCCTCTTGGCTGATATAATACCGGGGCGCGGGGTATTTCGCTGACAGTGTTTTTATCTGTCCGGATGTTATTGCCACTGCCAGGTCCACATCGTGGGTCAGCCGGGGCTGGCCATAGAAATTCGAAGCCACCGAGCCGGTCAGCATGTACTGGACGCCTATTTCGTTAAGCATCCGGATCACCGAAGTAAAAAATTCTATCTGTTGCATCTTAACATACGTTTTGTGGTTTCCTGCTGTACCTGCCGGTCGTCATACTCGGGATGCCGGTGGCGGATGCCGTCCTGCATCAGCCGAAGGGCCAGGTCATATAGCTCACAGCCCAGCAACACCCGCTGTTGACCGGTCATTTTTCGCAATATTCCCAGGTATTCCCGGCGCTGCAGTTTGTCCTTTAGTTTGGGTAATGATGTAATATTTGTCATTGGAGCATATTTTTATTGGTTTTGCAGTTAGCCACCCGACCTTTTCCTCCTTCTCCTAATGCCTTAGGAGAGGGTTGGGGTGAGGTCAACCCTAAAGGTGAGGGGAAAGGGTTAGCAGTTGGCCGATATGTTGGATGATGAGGTGCATTTATGTTGCTATCTTTTCTATGATTTTATCATGAAAATCCTTAATAATTGGATTATTAACAACTTCACTGTTTCTAACCATTTCTTGTGCCATAGCTGCGGCTTTTTTCCAACACCTGTCATCTTTATTATACATTATTGCATCCGGGTCCTTTTGCTTAACTTCTTGCATATACTCATTCAATAAATCATAAGGCCCAAAACCAGATAAATTACTTACTTTAGTTTTTAATATTTTTGCGATTGCTTTTTTAGACAAGAGGTTTTCAATGTTTCGGAATGATTTATTAAAAAAGGTTAATATACCCATTTTATCACATTCAATAATAAAATTCTCGCGCCCTTGTTGATTGCCACCTTCTGCAGGGGATCTATCTAATTCACTATCCATCCAAATAACCGGTTTTAGTGATATTTTCAACATATCTTCTGGTTTAATGTGTGAGTAATTATCACCGCCAATATTATGAAATATAATCCTATTCGCATTTATAGCATCTGCTGTATCATCAAATGCTAATAAAAATTCTCTTAGCACAAATAATTCAGTAACCCCCTCGACAAAAATGACAACATCCGCAAGACCCACATGGCTCATTGTAAAACCAATTGGATCTAAAACAGCCGTAATATTTTCTTTTGTTATGCGTTTAAATACTTTATCATTTTCAACTCCATTATCAACATAATAAACTGATGTATTTTCATTAAATTCAACAAAAGACGGAGAGTGAGTTGCAATAAACAGTTGTATGTTTTTATTCTCTTTTATCTCGTCAATAAAGTACTTTAATACTTTTTTCTGCAACCCTGGGTGTAGCGAATTTTCTGGCTCGTCAATAAACATCAATAATGGCTTATTATATAACTTATGAAATTTCAAATAAAAAATTAACAAAAATATTGAAATTGTACCTTGGCCATAAAAGGTAATAGGTAATTCTTGTTTATTTATCTCTTCTAAACTAAACAATACACCACTATTATATTTTAAGGGATTTATCGAAACACCTGTTTTAAATCCAAAAAAATTCTCCACTTCTTTTACAATATTTTTAATAATTGACTTTTGATCGCTTAATTGTCCATTATGCAGCGATTCAAATACATAACCTGGCACTTTGCTCCCATTCCCATTTTCCAATACAGAGTTAACATTGCTTACAGGTTGTTCAAGTAATATTGACCTGTGCGAAGTTATAAATATATTTTGTAAGTTTTGTATTTTAGCTGTAATGACCTCATTGAAAGTTGGACAAATATCTTCAAATGAGCTTGCTTTAGTCGTATTTATTGGGTCATTCCTATCAGTATAGTAATCTATCCCATGAGTTTTGTTTTTATATAATTCAACCAATTTATCTTTATTTGCATAATTCCAATAAAATTTTCCCTCTTTTGATAATTTAT
>JAHJLF010000042.1 GCA_018821925.1 Candidatus Edwardsbacteria bacterium | reverse complement strand
GCCCGACGTTGCTTTTCTCCTGCGATTTCCTGAATTTCTCCACATCCCATTCCATCCTGGATCTAGCCGGCAGAAGGGCAATAAAGGAACTGGAGGGAGCCGATGACAAACACCTCGGTGAATATGCATTGAACGGCTCGGAGAAAAACATTGCCATGACGGAGAAAATACGGCAGCGTTTGAAGCTGAGCACCCTGAAATACCAAAAGATGGATGATCTGGTCAATGCTATAGGGCTTCCCAAAGAGGACCTTTGCACCCACTGCTGGGACAATACAAGCTATTCCTGATCGCGCCTTACGTTAATATCTGTAGATAAATATTGAAGGGACACGGTGCGCCGTGTCCCTTCAATGATTAATTTCAATCAACAGAAGAAGAGTGAGATAAAATCGGTTGAATTTCGGGTTGAAATATTATAGAATTAACAATCATTGCAATCAATCCATATTTTTAAATACAAAACATCAGGAGCACCAATGGCAGTCGTTCTACCGTTCCAGGCAGTCCGCCCCAGGAAGGAGTTCGCCAAGGACATCGCCGCGCCGCCCTACGACGTGGTCAACAGCGAGGAGGCACGGGAGCTGGCCAAGGGCAACGACAAAAGTTACCTGCACATCAGCCGCCCGGAGATAGACCTGGACCCCAAGACCGACGAGCACGCCGACCAGGTCTATGACCAGGGGAAGATAAACTTCGATAAGTTTAAGGCCAACGGCTGGCTGTTCCAGGAAGAGAAACCCTGTTTCTACATCTACAAGCAGGTGATGGGCGGCCACTCCCAGATCGGCCTGGTGGCATCGGCCTCGGCCGAAGATTATGATAGGGACATCATCAAAAAGCACGAGCATACCCGGCCCGACAAGGAGGACGACCGCACCCGGCACATCGGAACCATCAATGCCAACACCGAGCCGGTGTTCTTCACCTACCCGGCGGTCCCAGCCATAGATTCTCTGGTCAACGACTGGATCAAGAAAGCCCCGGAATACGATTTCATCTCGGATGACGGCGTCAAACACACCCTGTGGGTCTGCGATGAGGATAAGCTAATCAGCGAGCTGAAAACTGAATTCTCTAAACTCAAATTCATGTACGTGGCCGACGGGCACCATCGCAGCGCGGCCGCCTGGCGGATCTGGAAGGAGAGAAAGGCCCAGAACCCCAACCACACCGGGAACGAGGAGTATAATTTCTTTTTGACCGTGATCTTTCCGGACAACCAGATGAACATCATGGCCTACAACCGGGTGGTGAAAGACCTGAACGGAAATACCAAGGAGGAATTTCTTAAAAAGATCGGCGACAAATTCAAAGTCACCGAAGATGCCCCGGACCTTCCCGGCGGCAACCTGAAGTTCTCGATGTACCTGAACGGCCAGTGGTATCTTTTGGCTGCCAAGGAGGGAAGCTATGATGAAAAGGATCCGGTGAAAAGATTAGACGCTTCAATCCTCCAGGACAATCTTCTAAATCCTGTGCTGGGCATAGAGAACCCCCGCACAGACAAGCGGATCAACTTTGTGGGCGGGATCCGGGGGACAAAAGAATTGGTCAAGCTGGTGGATTCCGGCAAGCAGGCAGTGGCTTTTTCATTGCACCCGGTCAACATCAAACAGCTGATCTCGGTGGCCGACTCCGGCCAGGTAATGCCGCCCAAGAGCACTTGGTTCGAGCCGAAGCTCAGAAGCGGGCTGTTCGTGCATCAGTACGACTGATCCTGTCTGAACAAATAAAAAGTTCCGATTAACCCTATCGGAACTTTGTTTTTTCGCTTATAATAAGATTAGGTTTATGATATAATAAATTTTGATAAAAAGCGAAGGGAGGTTTTTTATCATTGTAGCGGTCATTGCGATGACTACTTCCTCGCTGGGCATATGAAGCAATCTATGAATGGATCGTTTCGTTTGCCAAGCAAGTTGATTTTCTCGCGGTGACGAGTTCTTTGGTTTTTATATAGAATGCACATCGAAAAAAATCAAATTGAGGGATCCTTCGGCTTGTTTAACAATGATGTTTTCTCAGGATGACGGTTTCCCTTTGTGTAAAATAACAAAACGTCGACACAGCTAGATTAAAAGGATATATTACATGTGTGGAGTTTGCGGGGTCTATAATTTTGACAAAGCCTCCGAGATGCTGTACCTGGGCATTTTTGCCCTGCAGCATCGGGGGCAGGACAACGCCGGGATGGCGGTCTGTGACGGGCGGGAGGTCAGGATACACAAGGATAAGGGGTTGGTGTTTGACATCTTCAAGCCCGAGGTGCTGGCCGCCCTGCCGGGCCGGGTGGCCATCGGCCATACCCGATATCCCACCGCCGGGGACAGTTCCCTGGTCAACGCCCAGCCCCATCACGCCGATACCAAGGACGGCCGGATGGTGATCGTCTCCAACGGCGACGTCACCAACATGCTGGAGCAGACCCGTTACCTTAAATCCCAGGGGTTCACCCCCTACGGCTCCAACGATGCTGAGGTGATAGTGGCCTCCATCGCCTGCTATTACGAGCAAAGCGGGGATATCGCCAGGGCCATAGAGATGATGATGGACGCCGTCAGGGGCAGCTACTCGGCCATCCTGCTGTTCAAGGGCGATATGTACGTGTTCCGGGATCCCCTGGGCATCCGGCCGCTTTCCCTGGGAAAATCGGGCGACGGGCTGGTCTTCGCCTCGGAGAGCTGCGCCATCGAGACCATGGGTGGAACCTATCAACGGGATATCGAGCCGGGCGAGCTGTTCATAGTCAGACCCGGCGGGACCGAGAGCCGGCGGCTTAAAAAGATGCCCCAATACAAGCATTGCGTATTCGAGCATATATATTTCTCCCGCCCGGACAGCGTGGTCTACGGCGAGAGCGTGGCCCAAAAACGGTTCATGTTCGGCCAGAAACTGGCCGAGGAGAGTCAAATATTATCGGAATTCGTCCTGCCGGTGCCTGATTCCTCCAACAATGCCGCTCTGGGCTATGCCGACCAGGCCGGGATTCCCTTTAAACTGGCCCTGATCCGTAGCCATTACATCGGCCGGACTTTTATCGGCTCCACCCAGGCCATACGGGATTTCGCCGTCAAGCTCAAATTCAACCCGGTAAAAAGCCTGGTCCATGGCAAGAAGGTGGGGGTGGTGGACGATTCCATCGTCCGGGGCACTACCTCCAAGAAGCTGATGGGGTTCATCCGGGAGGCCGGGGCGGAGGAGATACACTTCCGGATAGCCTCGCCGCCCATAAAGCACCCCTGTTTCTACGGGGTGGATACCCCCCGGATACACGAATTGATCGCCTCGTCCCAGTCGGTGGAGCAGATCAGGCAGTTCGTGGGGGCGGATACTCTCAGTTATCTGTCCTTGGAGGGCCTGAAATCGTGCCTTAAAGAGCCGGAGAACTACTGCTATGCCTGCTTAGACGGCCATTACCCCATAGACCCCCCGGCCGGCAAATAGTATTTTATATCCCATGCCAGATCAAAAGAGTAAAAAATATAATTATTTAAAAAAAATCTTGACTTTGTCCCTCAATTATGAGAACATTTTTAAAAAGGAGGAGAAGTATGCTCAATTTTAGGAAGTTTGTTTTAGCACTGATTGTGGCCTTGATCCTGCCTGCTACAATATATGCCGGCGGCAAGTGGTATAATTACTACGAGGACGGCCAGAAGTACATGAAGATGGGGAATTGGGACCGTGCCATTGAAGAGTTCCGCAGCGCCGCATCTTTGGAATTCAAGGATAAACCCCAGTTCCGGATGTACGGGATGCATTTTATGGACTATTTCCCGCACCGCGAGATGGGGGTATGTTATTATAACCTGGGCGACGCGGCCAATGCCAAGAAATCCCTGGAGCTGTCCCAGGCTTTTGCCCCTTCCAAGCGGGCCCGGGAATACCTGAATAAGCTGTCGCGGGGGGATGCCCCGTCGGCCGCCTCGATCACCCCCTATGTTGACCGGGATGAGGAAAAACGACTGGCCAAGGAGCGGGAGCAGATAGAGCGGGAGAAAAAACGCCTGGCTGAGCAGTTCGCGGCCTTAGAAAGGCAGAAGAAGGATGCCAATGAGGCCACTGCCAAAAAGGTGGCCCTGGAAGAAAGGCGCCTTGGCGGAGAAAGGGAGAGATTGGCCAGACTGGAGGCCGAAAAGACCGCCAGCAGGGCCAGCGATGCCGGCACCCTGCCGGTGGGGGCCCTGACCTACGACCCCACCCGGGTCACCCAGGTGGGATCCCGGCTGTCCATAGCGGTTCTGCCCTTCGAGAACAAGGGCGGCGACGCCACCATCTCCAGCACCGTCCAGGATAAGATGATCACCTCTTTATACAGCTTAAGGCGGTTCAAGATAATCGAAAGATCCCAGATTGATAAGGTAATGAACGAGCAGAAGCTGGGCATGACCGGGGCCATAGACCCCGCCAGGGCGGTCAAGGTAGGCAAGATGATCGGGGTGGACGCCATCCTGATCGGCTCGATATCCTCCACCCCAACTGGAGTGGGCATGGATGCCCGGCTGATAGACACCGAATCCGGGGTTATCATCACCGCCAAGGACGCCTACAGCCCCAAGAACTCCCTGCAGGATGTCAAGAACATGGCCACCGATATATCCATTCAGGTCTATAACGACGTTCCGCTGGTGGAGGGCTATGTCATCAAGGCCGACGTGCCGACCATAGTGCTGGATGTGGGCTCGGCCAAAGGGATGCGCAAGGGCATGAAGATGGTGGTCTACAAGGAGGGCGATGCCATTACCCACCCGGTGACCGGGGAGATCCTGGGCAAGCAGGTGACTAAGATGGGCGAGCTGTTGCTGACCGAGGTCCAGGCCAAGATGTCCGAGGCCCAGGTGGTGGAGAAGGAACCGGGCCAGACCTTTGCCGTGGGTAACAAGGTGGTGGCCAAGTAGACCTCACCCCTTTAGAAGGGCAATTCTCTGACAGGATTTACATGATTTACGAAACCGGGATCATGACGTACGCCGTCGTCAGACTGGCACAATATGTCATTCCACTCCATAGGCGCATTTCGGCTATATTGTCATTCCCGTGCAGACGGGAATCCAGGCTATGGTACTCAGCCGGCCTGACCGGGAATCCAGTTTTTAAAACAATAATTTTATAATTCGTATTTCGTAATTTATTCACGAAGGGGGGTGGAGCGTTCCTTTAAATTTGTTAATAGGTATCTAAAAAATGGTAGTAATCAAATTTATAATATTAATCTGGAGGAACTCACAATGCGTAAATTAGGTTTACTTTTGCTGGCACTAGCCGCTATCGGCTCGCTGGCCTACGCCCAGAACATCGATTTCAACATTATGGGCGCTGGCGCAAGGGCCCACGGCATGGGCGGGGCATTCATTGGTGTATCTGATGATGCTACGGCTGTGGGATGGAACCCGGCTGGTATAGCCCAGTTGGATAAAATGGAAGCTTCGATCAATGGTTTTTTCAACATAAAAAAGTATTCATATGAGGAGACTTGGATCGGCGGTAGCTATGATGAATCAAACAGTATTTCGCACTTTGCTCCAAGTTTTGCCAGCTTTATATTGCCGTTAAAGGCAGCAGATAAAAATCTAGTATTGGCAGTTGCATATCAAAGGTTAATTGATTTTGGTTTTGCCGATAGCGATACCGGATCATACTTTGATGGGACTAATACAATTACTTGGGAGAGGGAAGAAAAACAAACCGGAGGTATCGATGCTATTACCCCGGCTATTGCTTTTCAGGTTACACCACAATTTTCAGTTGGCGCTGCGGGTAATATATTAGTTAAAGGATCTACCTATACCAGTGAGAGGACCTATAGCGACGGCGATTTTTATAATGTAGAGGAAAATTATAGCTACTCCGGGTTTAACATAAATGCCGGTGCTCTGGCAACAATGAATAAATTTAATATTGGTGTTTCTATGAGATTGCCGTTCACATTGACTGAATCTGCTGAGAGGCAAAGAACATCTAACTATTTAACACCTGCTACATATGACACAACATATCCTGATTTTGAAGTCACAATGCCCTTGATGTTTGGTGCCGGAATTGCGTTAAAGCCAACTGATAAGTTTACTATCTCTGCTGATTTCGAGCATCGCAGCTATTCCAATTCGGAAGCAACGAAAAAAATAGCCGTATATGATACACTTACTTGGGTGGCAACCGGCACAAAAGATACTACTTATAATATGGGATGGCATAATGTAAACCAGTTCCGTTTTGGGTTGGAATATATTTTGTCAGGAGCCACTGCAGTATTCCCAGTTCGTTTGGGCTTTAGAACAGATCCCAAACTGTTTACTGGTCATTATGGCGACGGGACAGATACCACACAAGCCGTAGGTAAGGTATTTACCGGCGGTTTTGGCTTGGTCATGGGCAAGGTTATGTTGGACCTGGCTTATGAATATGGTGTTACTAATTGGGTAGA
Organism: Candidatus Edwardsbacteria bacterium; assembly: GCA_018821925.1. Lineage (NCBI taxonomy): Bacteria > Candidatus Edwardsiibacteriota > Candidatus Edwardsiibacteriota bacterium. The sequence continues at coordinate 20,842 of JAHJLF010000042.1, read as the reverse complement.
TATAGAAATACCTGCTAATACTTATACTGAGAAGTACATTGAAAAGACACACAATATTCTTGCTTCCTGCATATTCCACTTCTAATAAATCTGTACTGACTACCAAGAACTTTTAAAAGGAGACCGAAATGTTCAAAAAGGCAACCATCATCGCAATAGCTCTTATAGCCCTGGCCGGGCTGTCCCCGGCCCAGGTAGAACAGCAGGTGCAGGGCGCCGGTATGGTAGACTGGACCACCCAGGCCGTCCAAGCCACCGGCATTGGAGGCATCAATCCCAAACTGCCGCCTTCGGTCCAGCGCAAGAACGCCCTGCGGGCCGCCCAGTTAGACGCCATGCGCAACATGATGGAGACCCTCAACGGCGTGCTGCTGACCTCAGAGACCACGGTGGAGAACGCCATGATGGTCTCCGACATCATCAAGACCAAAGTGGAGGGCATCGTCAGAAACTTCCGCTTTACCTCCAAACCCCGCTACATGTCCGACGGCTCGGTGGAGATCGACATGGAGATGCTGCTCTACGGCAAGGTGGGCGACGCCCTGTATCCCGAGCAGATGGGCGGGAAAACCCCCACTTACGCCAACCTGCCGTCCGATTTCAATTCCCAGGAGCCCGAGACCTACACCGGGCTGATCATCGACGCCTCCGGGACCGATGCCGTTCCGGCCATGGTTCCCAATGTGCTGGATGAGGCCGGCGAGGGCATCTACGGCCAGGAGTTCGTCCCCCGCGAGGCGGCTGTCAAGAACGGCGTGGCCATCTATGCCAAGAGCGTGGAGGAAGCCCGCCGCAATGTGGAGAGGGTGGGCACCAACCCGCTGATCATCATGGCCATCCGTTCCTCGGGCCTTAACAAGGCCGACCTGGTGATCTCCGACGGCGACGTGGAGAAGGCAGCCCTGATCGCCGACAACACCGACATCTATGACAACTGCAAGGTGATCATCGTAGTCAAATAATTTTCCGGATAACCAAATTATTATGGGGAGAAGGCAAAAGGGAACCAAACCTGCTTCTCCCCGTAATTTATGTCAGACTTAAATCCATTGGGAGGTTTTATTGCATGATGAGGAAGCTATTATTATTCATGGTTGCTGTTGCTATGGTCTTCTCCCTGTCATATGCCCAGGATGAACTGAGGGAGATCACCACCGACGGCACGGCATCAGTATTAAATAACGACAAGGCCATGGCCCGCGATGTGGCCATTCAGGATGCCCTGCGCAATGCGGTGGAACAGGTCACCGGCGCGGTGATCAGCTCCAGCACGGTGGTGGAGAACGCCATGGTGGTGGAGGACAACATCTACGCCAAGGCCAAGGGCTATGTCAAGGCCTACTCGGTGCTCAGCGAGGGCGAGGCCGACAACGGGATGACCTATAACGTCAAGGTCAAGGCCCAGGTCCGGGCCGGGGCCATCAAAGAGGACATCGGCGACATCCTGAGGGGGGCCGGCAATCCCCGGTTGATGGTGCTGATCACCGAGCAGAATATCGGACAGACCCAATACAGCGGACTGGATGTCAATCTGAACGTAGCTGAGAACGCCATCATGGAGAACATGCGCAACAAGGGCTTCGAGTTCGTGGACCAGGAGACCATGGAACGCAACATGCGCAAGGATAAGGCAATGGCGGCCCTGCAGGGCGATAATACGGCGGCGGCCTTTATCGGCGATAGAGCCGGAGCCGAGGTGATCATCGTGGGCAAGTCCTTTGCCAAGGAGGCCTCCGGGGTCAGCGATATGCTGGGCGGCATGAAGTCCATGCAGGCCACCGTTTCGGTGAAGGCCCTCAACACCGATGACGGCCGGGTGCTGGTCTCCAAGAGCCAGAGCGACAAGACCATTCATATCGACGAAGTGGCCGGCGGCACCAAGGCCATCGAGATGGCCGCCAACAAGGTGGCCGATTACCTGGCCGACGAGATCGTCAAGAAATTCACCCGGGGCTCCAACACCGTCACCCTCAACGTTACCGGGATCACCGATTACCAGATGTACACCGACCTGGTCAACATCCTGAAGTACGAGATCCGGGGCATCAAGGGCGTGTCCGAGCGGGAGATGGCCGGCAGCACCGGGCTGATAGAGGTGGATACCAAGTTCAACAGCGGCCAGCTGGCCTCGGAACTGCTGTACAAGACATTCCCCAATTTCAGGGTCAGGATAATCAGCCGCACCGCCAACAAGATCAACCTGAAATTAGTGGTCAGAAAATAACAAGGGAGGAATATAGATGAAAAGAATCGTAGCTATTTTTACTTTCATTGCCCTGGCCTGTACGCTGGTCTCAAGCGTTGCCATGGCGGGGAAATCCGGCGGCCTTAAAAAGAGGGTAGCGGTGGTGGATTTCGAGAACAAGACCGGGCACGGCGGCTGGCACATAGGCTCCGGGATGGCCGACATGCTGACCACCGCCTTGGTGAAATCCGGCAAATTCATGGTCATCGAGCGCCAGCAACTGGAGCAGGTGATGAAGGAACAGAAATTGGGCCTGAGCGGTGCGGTCACCCCCCAGAGTGCGGCCCAGGTCGGCAAGCTTCTGGGGGTGGAGCTGATAGTGCTGGGCAGCGTCAATGAATTCGGACAGAAGGAATCCTCTGTTGGCGGGTCGGTAGGGAGCAAGGTCTCCAAGGGGATGTTCGGCCTGAATAAAGTGGGGGTGGAGACCAAGACCGCCCGGGTGGGGATGGATATCCGGCTGGTCAACACCACCACCGGCGAGATCGTGGCGGCCGACGGCATTGCCGAGGAGGAGAGCAAAAAAGGCCTGGATGTGGGCACCGATGATTTTGCTTTTTCCAACGACTCCCGTTTCGACCAGACCCTATCAGGCAAGGCCACCCGCAAGGCGGTCAATAAGGTGGTGGAGATGATCACCAAGGCCATGGACAAGCTTCCCTGGAGCGGCAAGATACTCAAGGTCAATGCCGACAAGACCGTCATGCTGAAGCCCGGGGCAGAGGGCGGGGTGAAGGCCGGAGATGTTTTCAATGTATTCTCGCAGGGCGAGGAGATCATCGACCCCGATACCGGGCTTTCCTTGGGCAGCGAAGAGAAGCAGATCGGCACCATCGAGGTGGTGGATGCCAAGGACAAGTATGCTACGGCAAAAGTTATTTCCGGTTCCGGGTTTAAAATGGGCGATCTGGTCAGGGAGAAATAAATTTCCCCGATATAGTAGTATTAACTAGAGCGATTAATTGTAGTCATTGGAATCCAGTCACCGCGAAGACGCTAAGGGCGCGAAGTTTATTCCCCCCGTAACTTAAAACCATGAAGACTCTGGTGCGGAATGATATTCTTGGCAATATTTTACGAGTTCCTTAGCGTTTCCTTCGGCAAGCTCAAGGCAAGCTTTGCGCCTTAGCGGTAAAAAAAGACCACCCTTAACGGCTCTCCTTAATATTAAGGCTTTATTTTTTAGGAGGATATTATGAAACATATCAAAAACAGTTCCAACGGGGTTATCTGGCTTTTCCTGATCACCGCCCTGGTGGTAATGGGCATGGTGTCAGGGCAGCTGATAGCCAAGACCTCGTCCGTCGCCAAGATCACCTTCTATACCGGCCAGGTTGAGGTACAGAAGCCCAGGAAAAATGCCTGGAGCAAGGCCCTGTTCAACCAATCCCTGCTCTCCGGGCAGAAGGTGAAGACCCAGGACGATTCCCGGGCCGAGATCGGGTTCGCCGACGGCAGCATCATCCGGATAGACGGCAACTCCAAGCTGGACATCATTGACGCCAAAAAGGAGAAGAACGGAGCCCAGACGGCCACCGCCAAGGTCTGGAGCGGCAAGGTGTGGGCCAATGTCAACAAGATGAGCAAGAAGACCAAGTTCCAGCTGGAATCGCCCACCGCGGTGGCGGCGGTCCGCGGCACGGTCTACCGGATGGCCGTCTCCGACGACCAGACCACCAAGATCGCGGTCTACAGCGGCGAGGTGGCGGTGGACAACAAGCCCATAGTCAAGTTCATGGAGCAGAAGAAGGCCAAGGCCGGCGGAAAGCAGGGCGAGATAGAAGGGCCGTCCCAGATCTCCGGGCCCAGCGAGGTAACCATGGAGCAGTGGGTGCAGATCGTCAAGGCCCAGATGGAGATCACCATCCACCCCGACGGGACCTATGATATCGTCAATTTCAATCCCATCATGGACAGCCAGGACGACTGGGTCCGGTGGAACCAGGAGCGTGACAAGAAGCTGGGGATAAACCGGGAGTAATCTTTATTAATTATTTGGGAATTTTATGATGAACAGACTAAAATTATTTTTACCGACAGCTATAGCGGCGTTGATCCTGATTTCCTGCGGGCCGTCCATGGTCAGGTTCAAGCGTCTGGAGAGGGCCAACCTGCAGATACCCGCGGTCACCCGGCTGGCGGTGGTGGACTTTGACGACCCCACCCATCGCAGTCTGGGCCCGGCGGTGGGCAATGTGCTGGTGTCACAGCTTAACACCCAGGGATTTTACCAGATCATGGAGCGGGGCAAGATCCAGTCGGTGATGAAGGAGCATGCCTTCAACATGACCGGCGCGGTGGACCCTGGCACCATCAAGGAGCTGGGCGCCATCCTGGGGGTGGACGCCATCATCACCGGCGAGATCATCTCCTACAACGTGGAGACCAACCGCCGCACCGAGATGGTGAAGAAGAAGACCGGTACCGGGCGCTACGAAGAGGTGGAGAAGACCAACCCCTTCACCAAGAAGAAATACAAGGTAAAAGAAGAGATCATGAAGACCGTGCTGGTGCCGGAGGAGCGCACCAGCAAAAGCGGAACGGTCTCCATCAACTACCGGATGGTGGACATCGCCTCCGGCAAGGTGGCGGTCAGCAAGACCCAGAGCTCCAGCTCCCAGCGCAGCTACAAGGACAACATCCCGGGGGACGAGCAGATATTAAGCGGGCTGTTGAATGCGGTAACCGAGTCCTTTGTCAAGGATATCTCTCCCCATTACATTCTGGTGGCCAAAAGGCTGATCAAATCCAAGGCCGATCCCAAACAGATGGGCGCCGCCTACGCCAAGCAGGGCGAGTGGAAGCGGGCAGCCGAGATATGGGAAAGATTATCGATCGGCAACCAGAAGGACCCGGCCTTGTGGCACAATCTGGGAGTGGCCTATGAGGCCATGGGCGAGGTGGAGAAGGCCGAGCTGACCTACAATAAGGCCCAGGTCATCGAACCCGGCAATCGGCTGTATATCGAGGATGTGGCCCAGCTGCGGAATGCCTTCCGCGGCACCCTGCCCTCGGAGAACCAGCAGGTGGCCGTGAATAACGCCAACGGCGCCAGGTCCGTTTCATCCGGTGACGGGAAGATCGTGCGGTTGGAGACCAGCGGGGAGGTCTATGTAGACATCGGCTCCAAGTCCGGGCTTAAGGTGGGCGATAGGCTGCTGGTATTCGGCGAGAGGGAGATCCGCAACCCGGATACCGGGGAGATACTTGATGTGGAGCCGGTCGACAAGGCCGAATTATCCGTGACCAAGGTGATGTTAAACTCGGCGCTTTGCCGGATAACTAAGCAACTGACCGGCAATAAGTTGGCGCTGAAAGATAAAGTCAAGATCATGAAATCCGATAAATAAACGAAAACTTTAATCTACTATCTATCGTATGGGGAGATGAAAATCTCCCCATTATTATGTTTTATGAAAATTACATCCGTACGCAATAAAGGTTTGGGGTACATAGCAGGCCTCCGGCCGATGTTTGAGCTGCTTTCCGTAAACGGCCATAAGGTAAGCGACAATATCGACCTCCGTTTTCACCAGAGCGATGACCTGCTGGATGTCGTCTATAAAGATAGGGCGGGCAAAATGCATCGCTTGCTGATCGAAAAGGACTATGACGATCCGCTGGGCGTCGTTCTGGAGGAGCCGAAGTTTCATTCCTGCGGGAACAAATGCATTTTTTGTTTTGTGGACCAGATGCCCCGGGGCATGCGCCAGGCCCTATATTTCAAGGATGAGGATTACCGTTTGTCTTTTCTCTACGGCAATTACATCACCCTGAGCAATATAGGCCGTTCCGACCTGGAGAGGATAAAACAACAGCGATTGAGCCCCTTGTACATTTCGGTCCATGCTACAGAGGCCGGACTGAGACAGAGGCTGCTGGGGAGCCGGCGGGATGATGATATTTTAAAGATCATGAAGGACCTGATTGCCGGGGGAATTGAACTGCATACTCAGATCGTGTTGTGCCCGGGCATCAATGACGGGCGGCATTTGAAAAAAAGTCTGTCCGATCTGTTGAAACTATATCCCGGAGTAAAAAGCATTGCGGTGGTTCCGGTGGGGCTGACCAAGCACCGGCAGAAGCTCTATCCGCTCAGAGCCATAACCAAGAAATATTCCCAACAACTTATTGAAGAATATAAGAGATTGCAACGGCAGTTAAGACAAAGGTTTAAAAAAACAATCCTTTACTTTGCTGACGAGTTCTATCTTAATGCCGGACTTGACTTTCCGGCTTCATTTTGGTATGATGATTATCCCCAGTTGGACAATGGGGTGGGGATGGTCCGGGACTTTTGGAATTGCTTCCGTGCCCTGTCCTCCGATCTCCCTCCAAAGCTGAAACGGGGAAAAACTATTCTTTTGATATCCGGGATCTCGGGAGCCAAGGTGTTAAGGCCGGTAGTTGCCAGACTAAATAGGATCCAGGGCCTGAAATGCGAGACCTTGTTGGTCGAAAATGGTCTGTTTGGCGATACGGTAACCGTCAGCGGACTGCTATCCGGCGGGGATATTCTTTCATCCCTGAAAACCGGGAAAAAGGATCCCGACCTGATCGTCCTTCCGGAGAACCTGTTGAATCGCGAGGGAAAATTCATCGATGACCTGAGCCTGGGGGAATTCAAAAGAAGGCTCAAACCGGTTAAGGTAGTGGTCGGTCTGGAGGGGTTGATCAAAAAACTCTGAATTTAGTCTATGATCACGCTGGGGTATAAAACATTCCGGCCGGTGGATTGGCTGATCGTGGGGTTCCACCTGCTGATGACCCTGTTGACACTGATATTCAGGGACAACATCGGCGATTGGCAGATCGCTTTCTGGAAGTATTTTTTTTCCACCGCAGCCATGATATTGCTGAGAGTGATCAACAATCGTTTGGACCGGCCCTGGCTTAATTTTGTCTCGGAATGGTATCCCATACTGTCATTGCCTTGGGTTTACAGCGGCACCAAGTATTTCGTCCACGCCCTGTTTCCCTGGACCATCGACGGCCTGCTGCACCGGGCAGATATGGCCCTGCTGGGGGGCGATCCGACGTTGTTCCTCCGGAGTTTGGGAAGCCCCTGGTTCACCGACCTGATGCAGGCTTCCTACTGCCTGTTCTTCGCGCTGATATTCCTCAGCTGTCTGATCCTCTATCTGAAAAAGGGAAGATGGCAGTTCGAGAATCTGCAGATGATCATCATCACCGCATTGTACGGCACGTATATCCTGTTCATTCTGCTGCCGGCCCATAGCCCGAGGTTCATCTATTATCATGACCTTCCCCTGAACGGAGGTTGGATCACCGACCAGGTCGGGTTCTTTATAGCTAAAGCGGCCCATAGGGGAGGAGCTTTTCCATCGGGCCATGCCGCCGCCTCGGTGGCAATCTGCGTTTTCATGTGGCGCTACGCCCGGGCCTGGTCCTCGCTGTTCCTGGCGGTGACTATTCTGCTGTTGTTATCCACCGTTTACGGCGGATACCATTATGTGGTTGACCTGCTGGCGGGGTTCGCCTACGGAGGGATCTCCTGTTTCCTGGCGATCCTCTGGAACCGCCACTGGCGTATGAGCCTCAAAAGAAATCTCAAATGAAGGCTTGATGTTCATAATAAAAAAAATAATCAGCGGCATCATCATGCCGCTGCCGGTGGTGATGCTGCTTCTGGCTGCAGGTATCCTGCTTATATGGCCGCTAAAAAAGAAGAAGGCTGGCTGGATCGTTACCGCTGCTTCCTTCCTGATTATGCTGCTACTGGGGTATGGAATTATCGGCGATATGATGTTGAGTGACCTGGAGAACAGATATCCTGCACCGGCCGATATCGAAACCCACACCAGCGTCAAATGGGTGGTGGTGCTGGGCGGAGGGATGAACAGCGATCCCCGGCTGCCCATCACCTCGCAATTGAGCAACGGCTCGGCGGTGCGGACCGTGGAGGGTATCAGGATCTACCGGTGTTTGCCAGGCGCCAAGCTGCTGTTCTCAGGCGGTCCGGTCTTCAACCCGGTCCCGGAGGGCCAGGGCATGGCGCAACTGGCCCTGGCCCTGGGGGTGCCGCGGGATGAAATGATGACAGAGATATTATCCCGCGATACCGAGGAGCAGGCCAGGCTGATCAAACACCTGGTGGGGACCGACAGCGTTTTTCTGGTCACCTCGGCGGTTCATATGCCGAGATCCATGGCGTTGTTCAAAAATGCCGAAATCCCCTGCATTGCGGCGCCAACCGACTTCTTAAATAAAAAAGAATTGCAGTTCAACCCCGGCCGCTTGTTCCCCAATTCCACCGGCTTTCGCAAAGCCGAGGCCGGCTGGCATGAATACCTGGGAATGCTTTATAGCCGGCTCAAGGGAAGGATCTAATATCTGATGGCACAAAACAGACTATTCAGGCATTTATTAGTTACCACGGCAATCATTGTATCCGGCTATTCTGCCTGCTGGGCCGGCAAAGAATCCTTGATCCAGCAGATCAATTCCTGGGGACTGCCGGCTTGGCTGGTGACCATGATCATTGCCATGCTGCCGATCTTTGAACTGCGGGGGGCCATTCCGGTGGCATATCAGCTGCTGGGCATTCCGATCATTCCGGCGGTAATTTTATCGGTGTTCGGCAATCTGATTCCGGTGATCCCGATACTGCTTTTCCTGGGGCCGGTGTCCAGCTGGCTGAGAAAAGTTCCCCTGTTCGACAGGTTCTTTGGATGGTTGTTTTCCCGCACCAGGAGCCGGAGCGATCTGGTTAAAAAATACGAAATGGTGGGGCTGATGCTTTTCGTTGCCGTGCCACTGCCTGTCACCGGAGCCTGGACCGGGGCGGTGGCGGCCTTTCTGTTCGGAATAAAATTCTGGCCATCGCTGCTTTTCATAAGCCTGGGGGTATTGATAGCCGCTGCCATTGTAACTGCTCTGGTGCTGATGGGCATCTGGGGCGCAATTATTGCCGGCACGGTCCTCTCGGCATTGGCCGTCTCGGCCGCCTGGGGATCTTTTAGAAAGAGGAAACATGCCTAACCCAACCGTGGCCATTATCGGACGCCCCAACGTGGGCAAATCCACCCTGTTCAACCGGATCCTCAAGCGCAAGCTGGCTATCGTGGACGACCGGCCCGGCGTCACCCGGGACCGCAACTATGCCCTGGCGGACTGGAACGGCCGGGATTTCTATCTGATCGATACCGGCGGGCTGGTGCCCAACACCGAAGACCGGATGGAGAAGTCCATCAAGCGCCAGGTGGAGATAGCCCTGGAGGAGGCCGATGTGCTGCTGATGGTGGTGGATCGCCAGACCGGGATCACCGATATCGATTACCATGTGGCCAAGCTGATCCGCAAAGTCAATAAGCCGTATCTGCTGCTGGTCAACAAGGTTGATGAGCCGAAGCAGGAGGGCGATTCCTACGAGTTCATGAAGCTGGGCCTGGGGGAGCCGTTTTTGATCGCGGCCGGGCCGGGCCGGGCCATCGGCGACATGCTGGACAAGGTGGTGGAGATGCTGCCCAGAAATAGAATTGAGCCCCTGGACCCGTCCACCATCAAAGTGGCGGTGCTGGGAAAACCCAACGTGGGCAAATCTTCCCTGATCAACGCCATCACCGGGGAGGAGAGGGTGATAGTGGATTCGGTGCCCGGCACCACCCGGGATTCGGTGGACACGGTCTTCGAATGGCGCAATCAGAAATATCTGCTGATCGACACCGCCGGGCTGAGGAGGAAAAGCAAGGTCAAGGACTCCATAGAATTCTATACCACCCTCAGGACCGAGAGAAGCCTGGAGCGGGCCGATGTGGGGGTGCTGGTGCTGGACAGCTCCGAAGGGCTGTCCCATTTGGACCTTACCCTGGCCTCGATGCTGGAACGCTCCAACAAGGCGCTGATGGTGGTAATAAATAAATGGGATCTCCAGAAGGACCCCAACAAGGCCAATTATCTGGGCTGGCTTAAGGAGCAGATGCCTTTTCTGAATTTTGCCGAGTTCATCTTCACCTCGGCCACCGAGGAGCAGGGGATGCCCCAGCTGCTGCAGACCGTGATTTCGTCCTTCTGCCTGTGGCGCAAGAATATCGAGCCGGAGGCCCTGGCCCGGGCCTTCGACCGGGCGGTGGAGAAGAACCGGCCGCCCAGCATCAAGGGAAAGAGGATCGACCTGTACTCCATAACCCAGACCGGCGTGGCCCCGCCCCGCTTCCTGATCAAGGCCTCCGAGCCGGAGTTGGTGGCGCCCAACTACCAGAAATACCTCCACCGGCAGCTTCATGATGGTCTGGGATTAAAAGGGACGCCCATTCGGTTGATGTTCAAGCGTTCCAAGCCGCCGGCCGACTGGAGTGAACGAAACTATGTAGATTACGGCGGCCGGCCGAGGTATCATTCCTCCAAGGGGGAAGACTGATCTAATATGACAACCGCAAGATGAAGGTTGATGACCAAATGCTGATAAAAATATGCTATATCGTATCTGCCTACCTGGCCGGGGGCGTTCCTTTCGGTTTCATTGCCGGGAAGATCAAGGGCCTTGACATCCGGGAGCACGGCAGCCGGAACGTAGGGGCCACCAATGTCTTCCGGGTGATGGGTAAGGGGCCGGGATTGACGGTGTATCTTCTGGATACCCTCAAGGGTTTTCTGCCGGTCCTGATATCAAAGATGGTCTGGCCCAGCACTAGTATTCCCGACCAATGGTTCTATATCGCAGTGGGGCTGGCGGCCATCCTGGGGCACGTGTTCACCCCCTACCTCAGATTCAAGGGCGGCAAAGGGGTGGCCACCGCCTCCGGAGTCCTTTTGGCCCTGGAACCAGCGGCAACCTTGATCGCTTTGGGGTCGTTCGCCATAGTCTTTTTGGCCTTCGGGTATGTTTCATTGGGATCAATAATTGCCTCCCTGATCTTTCCCCTGTCGGCTGCGGTGAACAGAATAGTGCAGGACCAAACGCCGCTGGTTCCCATCGTGGCTCTGGGGTGGTTGGTCACGATATTGATAATGCTGACCCATAAAAAAAATATCATCCGGCTGCTAAACGGGACGGAAAATAAGTTTCGTTTCAAAAAAGATAAATCGCCATCGGACAATAAATGACGGAACAGAACAAAAAGAAAGTCACCGTTCTGGGAGCCGGCAACTGGGGCACCACCCTGGCGGTGATGCTGGCCGAAAAAGGATATGCGGTCGGTCTCTGGGAGTTCCGGGCCGATGCGGCCAGGAAGATCCAGCAGGAGCGGGAGAACAAAGAATTTCTCCCGGGCATAAATCTTCCTGATGGCATTAATGTTGAATCGGGTTTAAAAGGCTGCCTGGCCGGCAGCCGAACAGTCATATGGGCTGTTCCCTCCAAAGTTTTGCGCTCCGTCTGCCGGAACCTCTTGCCTCTCCTAGGGGAGGACCGGTTGCTGGTAAGCGCCATCAAGGGGATAGAGGTGTCCAGTCTGATGCGCTGTTCCCAGGTGCTGGAACAGGAGCTGGGGCAAAAAGCTTCCCGGCTGGCGGTGCTGTCCGGGCCGAACATTGCGCCCGAGATCGCCCGGCATGTTCCCAGCACCACGGTGGTGGCTGCTAAATTCCCGGAGGATGCCAAGGAAGTACAGGAGATGCTGAGGTTGCCTTATTTTCGGGTATATACCGGGGATGACATCATCGGGCTGGAGTTGGGCGGTTCCCTGAAAAACATCATCGCCATTGCCGGCGGGATCATAGACGGGCTGGCCCTGGGGGCCAACACCAAGGGGGCTTTGTTGACCCGCGGCCTGGCTGAGATCACTAGGCTGGGGGTGGCTTTGGGGGCCAGGCCGGATACCTTTGCCGGGCTGTCCGGCATGGGGGACCTGATCACCACCTGCTTCAGCCAGCAGAGCCGCAACCGCTCGGTGGGCCAGCAGATCGGACAGGGCCGCAAACTGGGCGATATCCTTAAGCATATGTCAATGGTGGCCGAGGGGGTGGAGACCACCAAGGCAGCCCACCTGCTGGCTCAAAAGCATGGCATCGAGATGCCCATCACCCAGCAGATGTATCGGGTGCTGTTCGAGGATAAGGATCCAGACGAGGCCTTAAAAGACCTGATGGGGCGGGATGCCAAGGCGGAGCTATGGTAAAATACTGGCAGGTTACCCAAAGGTTCGGCTGCGACGTGCTGGAATTAAATTTCCTCAACGAATTCGGAATCAAACACGGCCTGGTGATCAAAACCCAGGGGCGGGACATAGACGAAGCCGGGGTCTACCGTTCCCTGTCGGCCCGGCACAAAACGGTGGTCACCAGCCAGGTCCACGGCTGCGATATCCGCCGGGTGGATTCCATGTTCGACAAATTCTATCCCCACCGGGTCGAGGCCGACGGCCTGATGACCGACCGCAACGACGTGGTGCTGACCATTCATACCGCCGACTGCCTGCCGGTATATCTGGCATCTTCGGACAGGCGCTGTCTGGCCCTGGTGCACGCCGGATGGAAGGGCACGGCCGATAAATTTGCCGCCAAAGCGGTTGATGTCTTCTGCAGCGAGTACGGGCTAAGCCCCAAGGAACTGGTGGCCGCCATCGGCCCCGGCATCGAAGCCGATTGCTACCAGGTCGGCTCCGAAGTGGCGGAGAGGTTCCAGCCGGAACATGCCAGAGCCGACGCCAACGGCAAATGGCTGTTGGACCTGCGAAATGCCAACCGCGACCAGCTGCTGACGGCCGGGATGAAGCCCTGCAACATCTATGTCAGCGATTTTTGCACCAAATGCCATTCCGGGATGTTCCATTCCTACCGTCGCGAGGGAAAGCTAAAAGGTAAGATGATCGCCTTTATGGAGGCCCCAGATGATTGAGCCAGCAGCCAAAAAAAGCAAAGAAAAACCAAAAACCTCAAAGCGCTTGCCGGGCACCAAGGTTTACCACAACATCCGGGAGGTGGGCGAGATGACCTCTTTGAAGCCCTACGTCCTGAGGTTTTGGGAAACCGAATTCCCCCAGCTACGGCCCCGCTTAAGCCGGGGAGGACGGCGGCAGTACCAACTGGACGACATCAAAATGGTGCTGATGATAAAAAAGCTGCTTTACGAGGACGGTTTTACCATTGCCGGAGCCCGGGGCCGGCTGTCCGAGATCAGGGAGCAGGACCCCGATCAGATGGAGATTCCTTTCAACCAATTCAAAGAGAGATCCGAACTGGGGCAGATAATTAATGAATTGAAGGGACTGTTAAAATTGTTATAATCGGTGGTCATTTTCTGCTTGCTTTGGGATGATATATTTCGTATAATTAACCGTTGTCGGGGTGTAGCGCAGTCCGGTTAGCGCACTTGACTGGGGGTCAAGGGGCCGGTGGTTCGAATCCACTCACCCCGACCATTTTTATCAGTGGCAAGGATCTTTAGCAAGGTCGTTGCCATTTTTTACAACCCATATCCATATGCCTCAGCGAAACAGATCCCTGTCGGGCCGGGCAATTCTGGGCTATGGAATTGGGGGGGGGGGAACGAGGGGATTTAAAACAACGGAAATTAAAATTTTAAATTGTAAGGACACGATATGGATCCGAGAGTGAAAAAGCACGCCGAGGTGCTGATGAAGTATTCGCTGGCCCTGAAGAAAGGCGACAAACTGATAATTCAGGGCGAGTATTTCACCATGCCGCTGATAAAGGAATGCTTTCGCCTGGCATTGGAGCTGGGAGCCCATCCCCAGGTAAAGATATTAAATTCCGAGCTATCAGAGATCATGATGAAGCAGGGCAGCGACCAGCAACTGACGTTCATCCATGAAAGCGACAAGGTCTCCATAAAGACCGCCGACGCTCTGCTGACCTTGATGGGCAGCGTCAACACCAGGATGATGAGCAACGTGGATCCCGATCGGCTCAAGGTCGCCAGCCAGGGCAACGCCGAAATATTCAAGATATTTTTCGATCGGATGGCCAAGAACGAGCTGCGGTGGTGCGGGACCCTGTTTCCGGGCCAGTCCAATGCCCAGGAGGCCAGCATGTCCTTGTCCGAATATGAGGACTTTGTCTACAAATCATGCTACCTCAACCTGGACGACCCGGTGGCCAAGTGGCGGGAGATCGAGCGGGAACAGAAGATTATCTGTGATTTTCTGAATTCAAAAAAGGAACTGCAGATAATATCCCAGGACACCGACCTTAAGATGTCCATTGCCGGGCGCAAGTGGGTCAACTGCTGCGGGCAGGTCAATTTTCCGGACGGCGAGGTGTTCACCGGGCCGGTGGAGGATTCGGTCAACGGGCATATCCGGTTCAGCTTTCCGGGCATCTATTCCGGCCGGGAGGTGGAGAACATCCAATTGACCTTTAAGGATGGCAAGGTGATCAAGGCCACGGCCGACAAGGGGGAGGATCTGCTGAACAAGCTGCTGGATACCGATGCCGGCGCCCGCTTGGTGGGAGAGATCGCGGTGGGCACCAATTACAACATCACCAAATTCACCAGGAACATGCTGTTCGACGAGAAGATCGGCGGCACGGTCCACCTGGCCATCGGGCGCTCCATCCCGGAATCGCTGGGAGTGAACCAGTCGGCCATTCACTGGGACATGCTGTGCGACATGAAGCAGGGCGGCAAGATAGTAGCCGACGGGAAAGTCATCTACCAGGACGGAAAATTCACAATTTGAAGCCAGCAATTTATTAAAAGCACATCTTTTTGATGTGCTTTTTTCTTTGAAATACAATAGACAAAATGGCTGGAATAAGTTATAATAAAATGTTATGAAAGTAGCTGTAATAATACCGGCTTACAACGCAGGAGACACCCTGGAAAATCTTCTGGCCGAGGCCACTAGGTATGTGAATATAAATGATGTCATGGTGGTCAATGACGGCTCGTATGACGCTACTGCTTTAGTTATGGGAAAATTTCCGGTTAGAAGCCTGGCTCATATCGCCAACTGCGGAAAGGGCAGGGCATTGCGGACCGGGTTTGAACAGGCTCTGTCTTTGGGCTACGATGCGGTGATAACCCTGGATGCCGACGGCCAGCACCCGCCGGAGTATATTCCGCAATTGATCCAAAATGCCCAAAAAGGATTTGACATAGTCATCGGCTCCCGGCGCCGGCAGTTCGGACGGATGTCTTTTGCCCGTTTCTTGAGCAATAATATCACCACGGTAGTGGTGTCCCTGTTGGCCGGACGGAAGATAGAGGACAGCCAGTGCGGTTACCGGCTGATCCGTCGGGAGGTGTTGGAAGCAGTCGATCTTAAAACTGACGGCTACCAGATGGAATCCGAACTGCTGATCAAGGCCGGGCGGAGGGGCTTCTCGATCGGACATATACCGATCGATATCAGGAGCTCAGGCACCAGCCATATAAGGCATCTGAGCGATACAGTAAAATTCATGAACATGGCCTTGAGAGCACTTTGGTTATGATATGGATTCCCGCCGGAGTTTACACTGAATGTAATGAAGTGCAGGAATGACAATCAGTGATAGTAGAATAAAAATTTTAATAATACAAAAAATTCAGTCGATGAAGAAAAAACCATTGATCCTAATCACCAACGATGACGGCATAGACGCCCTGGGCATCAAGGCCCTGCGCTGCAGTTTGAAAAAGATAGCCCGGACTGTGGTGTTCGCCCCCATGTCCGAGAAGAGCGGGGCCAGCCATTCGTTTTCACTGCGCAAACCGCTGGAGGTGGTGTGGCGCAACAAAACCACTGTGGCGGTGGACGGCACCCCCACCGACTGTGTGATGCTGGCCATCCGCGGACTGCTGAAGGAGAGGCCCGACCTAGTGGTATCCGGCATCAACCACGGACCCAACCTGGGCGACGATGTTACCTATTCCGGCACGGTGGCCGGGGCCACCGAGGGAACCCTGCTGGGCATCCCGTCCATCGCCGTGTCCTGCACCTCCTGGAATGGCTGCAATTTCAAGGCGGCCGCTTATTATGCCCGCCTGGTGGCGGCCACCGCCCTTAAGAAGGGCCTGCCAAAAAACACCCTGCTCAACGTCAATGTGCCCAGCCTGCCGATCGCCAAGATCAAAGGGGTCAAGATCACCAAGCTGGGAAAGCGGATCTACCGCGATGTGATCGTGGAACAGAAGCATCCCGATGGCCGGCAGTATTTCATGATCGACGGAGCCGATCCCGACTGGGAGCGCCAGCCCAAGACCGATTTCGAGGCCATCGAGCAGAACTACGTCTCCATTACCCCGTTCCATTTGGACTGGACCAATCACCGGGCGCTGACTATCCTGAAAAAATGGGAGAGATTGTTTTAGCGTTGATGAATTGGATTCCCGTTCCCCGCCTTCGCGAAGACAAGTTTCACGGGAATGACACTGTAGCTTTGGTTAGAAGAAAATATAACAAGATTTTACGGATAACAGATGAATTACGAGCTCTCCCGAAAAGAAATGACGGACCAGCAGATAATCCGCCGGGGGGTGAACGATCCCAGGGTGATCGCCGCCATGCAGAAAGTTCCCCGGCACCTGTTCGTCCAGGAGGCCCTCCAGTACCGGGCCTATGATGACAACCCGCTTCCCATCGGGGAGGCCCAGACCATCTCCCAGCCGTACATCGTGGCCCTGATGAGCCAGAACCTGAATATAAAGGGCGGAGAAAAGGTGCTGGAGATAGGGACCGGCTCCGGCTATCAGGCGGCGGTGCTGGCCGAGATGGGAGCCAAGGTCTTCACCATTGAGCGGGTGGAGAAGCTGGCCCGCAGCGCCAAGAAATTGCTGGACGATCTTAAATATCACGACATCGCGGTAAAATACGGCGATGGCACCATCGGCTGGGCCGAGCATGCGCCGTACGACCGGATCATCGTTACCGCCGGGGCTCCGGAGGTTCCCAAGGCTTACTGGGATCAGCTGGCCGAGGGCGGCCGGATAGCCATTCCGGTGGGCGACATCCATGTGCAGTCGCTGGTGCTGGTGGATAAAATCGAGGGCAAGCAGGTCAAGAGCGAGGTCTGCGGCTGTGTGTTCGTGCCGCTGATCGGGAAATACGGGTGGCAGAACAATGGACAGTAAGATCAGAATAGGGGTGATCGGGGCCTCGTCATGTTCGGCAAAATTGGCCCAGGCGGCCTACACGGTCGGCAAGCTGATCGCCGAGAGCGGCGCCATCTTGATATGCGGCGGGATGGGCGGAGTGATGGAAGCGGCCTGCCACGGGGCCATTGAGGCCGGCGGGATGACGGTGGGGATATTGCCCGGCTCCTCGGCCAGGGATGGCAATGAGTTTTTGACCGTTCCGGTGGTGACAGGGTTGGGCTACGCCCGGAATTCCATCGTGGTGCAGTCTTCTCAGGTGTTGATTGCCATCGGCGGGAAATACGGGACTCTGTCGGAGCTGGCCTACGCCGCAGGGTTCGGGATACCGGTGGTCGGGCTTTCCACCTGGAAGATCCGGGCGCCGATAAAGCATGTGAGGACTCCGGAGGAAGCGGTAAGGATGGCGTTGAAGCTGGTAGTTAAACAATAACTGATGTTTTTTATAAAATAATAAATCTGAGGGATTTATGAAACATTTGAAAATATTATTTGTTCCAGTTTTTATTTTTGTCGCAATAAGTTATTCATATGCTGGGATAAGAGATATTGAAAAAAAGATGGAACAGAATAAAATATCAACCATATTTTATCCGACAATAACTGAATTATCAAAAACCTATTTTTTGAATGGGATCCCATTTTCAGTTACAAATAGAGATAGCTCATACATTGTATTGGCACTTGAGCAAGATAAAATAGCCGGTTATAATTATATGCGGCTTTGGTTGCTTTATCAAAATAAAATTGATAATCCATATTTATATGAACCTTTAAAATCATTGAGATTAGTGATTGATTCTAAAAAAGATATATATAATATAAGCCCAACATCACCAACGGAAATATTGTCTCGAATTGATAGTGAAAAGCTTGGCAAACAAATATTACAGGTTATTGGGGGTGCTCTGCAAACAGTATCAGCGGGAATGTCACCGGAAGCTACCATAACAGACCCATCCGGTGGAGTCTATAAAATTGATGATAAAAATGCAAGCGGTAATATTATCAATAGAACTGTGGTTAATATGCAAAGCACATCATATATGTATGAAGCTTACAAAAACAGTGTTAATAATATAATCTTGCGGAGGAATACGGTATTTAAAGATAAAAATATAATGGGGTATGTTTATTTCAATATTCCTAATATTAAACCAAAGAATGTAAATAAAATAAATTTATACCTTACGACACAAGATGGCATACAAATGATTGAATTCACGCCCCAAGATGGTGAATAATATAATTGTTTTCAAAATGCTTGATTACTGAAATATTACTCGATTCAATTTATTATACGTCTACAGAATCAAGTAAATGAATAAAAAAATAAAAGCCCATATCTCCGGAATGGTGCAGGGTGTGGGGTTCAGGTATTACGTATGGCAACAGGCCCGGCATCTGGGGCTGGCCGGGTATGTCCGCAACCTGCCGGATGGCTCGGTGGAGGCCGAGGCCGAAGGCGCAGAGGATAAATTAAATCAGTTCATAGAGGCCCTCAAGGCCGGCCCGTCCGGTGTGGTGGTGGAGGAGGTCAAGGTGGAGTGGAAGGAATACAGCGGGAAATACCGGGAGTTTAGTATAACGCGATAAAATCCCTCTCTAAATTTATTTGGAGAGGGGCAGGGGTGAGGTCAACCCCTGGATTCCCGCCTTCGCGGGAATGACAAAGGTCATCCCCTCCTTGCACTTCGACAGGCTCAGTGCAGGCTCAAGGAGGGGAAAGAGGAGAGGTCTAAAATCCCAAGACACCCCACTGTTTCTTCCCTTATTAGGGGAGCTGCGGGTCGGGCAGGAAAAAACTAAAAACCCTTTGTGTCTTGGTGGTTAAGGTGTCCTGGATTCCCGCCTTCGCGGGAATGACATACTATCTTTTGTGGATTGCTTCATTAGAAAAGCACCGCAGTTTTTTCGCAATGACTAATAAAAATCCCTCTCCAAATTTATTTGGAGAGGGCAGGGTGAGGTCAACCCCTGGATTCCTGCTTTCGCAGGAATGACAAAACACTTTGTGTCCTTTGTGGTAAATTAAAAAAAAGAATTATAAAACTCATCAGGAGCAGAACATGGCAGTCAACCTGGAAAAATTCATCAGAGAAGTGCCGGACTTTCCCAAGAAAGGCATCGGCTTCAAGGATATCACCACTTTGCTGAAAGATGCCGAAGGCTTCAAGCTGGCGGTGGATCAGCTGTCAGAGCAATTAAAAGATGTCAAAATAGACGCCATTGCTGTCATAGAATCCCGGGGCTTTCCCTTCGGCTCGGCTTTGGCCTACAAGCTGGGCACCGGCCTGCTGCTGGTCCGCAAGCCCGGCAAACTGCCGGCCCCGACCATCCGCCAGGAATATGCCCTGGAATACGGCACCGACGCCCTGGAGATCCACCAGGACGCCATCAAGCCCGGTCAAAATGTCCTGATAGTGGACGATCTTTTAGCCACCGGCGGAACAGCCATGGCCGTGGCCCAATTGGTGGAGAAGCTCCAGGGAAAGGTGTCCGCCATCGCCTTCGTGGTGGAGCTGGATTTCCTTAAAGGGCGGGAGAAGCTGAAGGAATATAATATCATTTCCCTGGTGCATTATCAAAGCGAGTAATTGAAAAATAAGATCACATACATTTTCCTGCTGACGGCCTTTTTGCTGCTGATAGGTCTGGGGCAGGCCCGGGCCCAGCAGGCCTCGCCGGCCGATAGCGCCTCCGGGTATTTCCAGGAATATTTTTCCCGGCTGATGGAGGAGTGGCGTATCAACCAGATCCAGGAACTGGCCAAGCAGTGGGGCATCACCGTGATGGGGCCGAAGGGCATCAAGATGAACCGCAGCTTCTGGGAGGAGCGGCTGAGCATGGTGATGTGGCTGCCTAGCAGCAGCCGGGGACAGAGCCTGATCCTGGAATACCAGTTAAAAAAACATTTTCTGGTCAGGGGGGAGATCGACCGGCATTCCCAGAGCGACAACGCCTGGATTGATTTTATCTTCCGGACAGAATATTGAACGGTTAAACTTCGGCGGCAAGAAGGATGTCAAATATCTCTATAAGCTGTTTATCAAATTTATTTTAGGTGTTAACATGAAACGAATGCTCGCTGTATTGCTCTTAGCCGCATTGACCATCCCGGCCATGGCCCAGGACGGCTATTTCGGCAAGAACAAGGTCAAATACAAGAATTTTCATTGGGAGAAGATCACCACCGAGAATTTTGAGATCTACTTCTACCAGGGCGGGCGGGAGCTGGCCCAGGTGGCGGCCCAGATGGCCGAGAATGCCGGGCGCAAGATATCCAAGGATATGGGGCACACCCTGTACAATAAGATACCCATCGTGTTGTACACCTCTCACAATGATTTCGCCCAGACCAACATCGCCCAGGACATCATAGACGAAGGGGTGGGCGGCTTCACCACTTTGCTCAAGAACCGGGTGGTGGTGCCCTACACCGGCTCCTATGCCGACCTGGACCATGTGATCACCCACGAGCTGGTCCATGCCTTCATGTTCGACCTGTTCTTCGGAAAATCCATGGAATCCATCTTATCCCAGCAGAGCCTGATGCAGCTGCCGCTGTGGTTCGTGGAGGGGATGGCCGAGTACGAATC